>JBBQPV010000021.1:0-11225 GCA_038216925.1 Bdellovibrionia bacterium | reverse complement strand
ACTCATGACCGCATTTTCTATGATATCAGCTACGGCGGACTCCATGACGTCAGGGGAAGCTCCCGGCCAAGCCACCGCGATGGTCACAACAGGAAAGTCCACATCGGGCAATTGACTGATACCCATCATAGTGTATGAAATAGCTCCAAACACTAAGAGTCCGGCCATGAGCATCCAGGCAAAAACAGGTCTTTTAATGGAAATATCTGAGAGGGTCATAGACATTGAATAGTAAAACTAAAAATTCTTTTCTGAAAGTAAAATTTGTTTTTTTGATTTTCATGACTCAGGCGGCATGGGCGGATAACTCTCGGTATCAAAATGTAATAGAACATATTGATGAAAAGTTTCTCATAACCTTGGAGAGTGCTCATGGAGGTCCGGAGCTAGACTCTGTTAAATTTAAGCTCGCTCATGGTTTTAAAAATCTTGAAGGCAGTGGTCCAAAAGTCTGCTCGGCCGTTCTTTTAAGTCAAAAACAGTCCACGGCTTTAAATAATGGCCAACCACGTTATAAAGATACGGACTTTGAGTATGAACTTAAATGCCCTAGCGGCGGAAACCATTTTGTTTCTCTTGTGGTCCGCAGCTTTCCTGATGGAAAAATCGATTACGGAATTCTAAGCCACCCCGGAGGAATTTTGTTTCATGACTGGATGAGATACTTATTCTTTATGTTTCTCTGTGCGGTGCCGGTCTTCATGTTTCTCGTTGCCTATAAGTGTTTTAGAGCTAAACCAAAATTTAGAATAGCTTGGCTGCTTTTTATTTTTCTTGGAGTGGGAAGGCTAGAATTAAATTGGACCACTGGTGCTTTGAAAGTCTTTCCCTTTCAAATGATTTTTCTAGGATTTCAAATTTTGGAAGGTTCTGGAGGTGAAAAACTTTTGTCTTTGGCATTTCCCCTAGGAGCGGTTTTTTACCTACTTTACGTAAGCTTTTTCCAAGTCAATACCCATCAGTTGCCGAAGCGTAGCAAGCTCTAAGAGGTAACTAAATTGCGACGTCACAAATAATTTCTCCGAGTCGTATCTTGTTCTTTGCAAATTCACTACGTCAGTACTTGAAGCCACACCTTGCTGATATCCCTTGTTTGCTAGTTCTAGAGCGCTTCTGGATTCCTTCAGAGACCCTTGAGCAATTTCAAGTTGTGTTCTAGCGCTTTTGAGAGATTGCAAAGTACTCTCCAGATTTGAACGCAGGTCATTTTCCGCTAATTGTAAATCTCTCTGGGCTTGATAAAGTCTTTCTCCGTAAATGTTTCTTTTGGAAAAAGAAGAAAATCCGGAAAAGAGTGGAACGGTTAAGCTAAGCCCAATGGAATAACTCTTTGACGTGTCATAAAAAAGCGAAGACCTATCAGGAGATTGATACCCATAACTTCCAATAAGATTAAGAGAGGGAAAATCCACGGCAAGGTCCACATCTTTATTGTATGTGACCAACTCTTCTTTAAGCTGGTTAATGCGAATGCCGGGATTATTTTTGTGAGCCGCACCGTATGCTGTTTCTGGGCTGATGGACTCAATGGGAGTAATGGACGTGATATAATCAGCTTTAATAATGAGATCTGAAGATTGCTCCCCTAAAAGTTTTTTCATGTTCGCTTCTGCTAGGCGCATATCATTCTGGATTTGTTCTACGTCTGCAAGGCTAAGGGAATAATTCACCACCGCTTGGAGTTTGTCCATTCTTCTGGAGCGGCCAATGCGCTCATAACGAGATGTGATATCTACGTAAGATTTTAAAATGTCTCGGTTTTGAGAAGCGGTATCTAATTTTTGTTGGGCCTGTGATAAATTGTAAAATGCTTTTAAAATAGCGAGAGCCGATTGTTGTTTGACGTCATAATAAGTTTGCCTTGCGATGTCTGAATTAACCTTCACCACATTAAGTCCGTTGGTGAGAAGCCCTCCGGAATACAAAGTTTGGTTTAAAGTCAGAGCAGCGGCGTAAGTGTCTCCGGAGGAATTTGATGAGCCCGCACCGGTGCCAGAAGTAAAGGTGGATGAATTCTGTTTTGTGATGGCAGAGCCCGTTGCCGCAATAGTTGGGAATATGGCACCTCTAGTTCTGGTGATGGTGTCATCGGCTTCTGAAATTTGGGAACTGGCCCGTTTTAATTCTGGGCTGTATTCTAGGCCCTTTTTTAGGGTTTCTGCCAGACCCATGGATTTCAGCGCGGCATTTGCTGGAGTAGAAATTATAATGAGAATGGTGAGCAAAGTAACTGTGGGTGCCATTTTTGTAACTTTCATTATTGGATTCAGCGCTAAAATTGTCAATAAAAGGCTTCACTTTGGGTGGGAAAAGATCTAATAAAAAGAAATGGAAAAGATTGAATTATCCCAAATAGACCCGACATTTCAAAGTAAATCTGAAACTCGAGAAGACGTTGAATCTGAAACGGAGAAATATCTATCTAGAATGTTTAATTTACTTTATAAAATGAACGCTCAATCCCAGTGGTCTCTTCTGATTATTTTGCAAGGCATTGACGCCAGCGGAAAAGATGGAACGGTGACACATCTTTTTTCAGGAGCAAATCCGCAGGGGATGAGGGTCCATTCCTTTAAAGAACCCTCCAAAGAAGAACTCATGCATGATTTTTTATGGCGATGCCATGTGGAAGTGCCCCAGCGGGGCGAGACTGTCATATTTAACCGTTCTTATTATGAAGAAGTGACCACCGTTAAAGTGCATAAAGATTTATTAAAGTCCCAGAACCTACCATCGAAATTGTTGAGTAAAGGTATATTTGAAAAAAGGTACCAGAGTATTGTGGATTTTGAAAAGTTGTTGGTGGAGAGCGGGACGAAGGTTTTAAAGTTTTTTTTACATATATCAAAGAAAGAACAAAAAAAGCGCTTTGAGGAGCGGCTCAAAAATCCCGAGAAAAAATGGAAGTTTTCAAAGGGTGATCTAAAAGAAAGAAAATATTGGGATGAATACATGGATGTCTTTACACAAATGATTAACAGAACCCATAGCGAGCATGCTCCTTGGTATGTCATTCCGGCGGATAAGAAATGGTATCGAAATTATGCCGTGTCAAAGATCATCGTAGATGAACTGGAAAGCTTGAAAATGTCCTTTCCCAAATCGGGGAAAGGGGACGACTGATCATTGGGCACTAGTCAATTGAACCGTCCGCATACATCGCTCCTTTATGAAGATTATGAGCAGCGCAGAGAAGTTGCAGATTTTCCAGGTTGCTTTGTCCTCCTTTTGACCAAGGTTTAATATGATCGATTTGAATAAGATGGGTTGAATGACAATATCTCTTAGTCACTGAATCAAAGTAACGGCATTTCCCATGGTCTTTTTTCCAGACTTGAATCTTTATAGAATGAGGAATAGCTCTTTTTTCTGATTTAGTATTTAACTCCGGCGTCGTAGTTGGTTTTGTTTCTTTGATCAAAGGATCCACTTTCTCAAGACAGAATTGTGCCATTTCTTTTAAAAGCTCAGAGTCTGTCATATTTGAATTTTTATGACTCCAAAGACTTTTTAATCGATCAAGCTGCTTTATGAGCGCTTCATCTAAAATAAGTTTCAGTTCTGTCTTAGATTCAGTAAGTTCTCGTCTTCTTTCCTTTGGTATTGATTCTGGGGATATTTTTAGGAGTGTCTTTTCGCAATCTCTAGATGACAAATTCTCTATAGAGCGTAAGAGTTCAATTTTTTCAGATTTTTCCAACCCGCGGCTAGCCTTTAACTCATTTTTAAAGAAGTTTTGAACTTTAGCGGCATTTGAAAGACTTAAATCCCCAGAGATAATCTTCTCTCTGGTTTGAGGAAGATCACGAATAAGACGCATGGCTGAAATTCTTCGAGCCGCTGCGGGTTCAGAGTAACCAAGGTATCCCACTGCAAAATCAAAGAGACTTGAGTAGCCTCGGTCCAAATAAAGTTTTCGATCTTGAACGATTTTTAACAAATCAAGAACTCGCGCTGTCATTTTTCTTTCATTGACCACGGCATTTTTGATTTCAGTCATAATTTCATCAGTATTCATAAGGACCTCCACAAAAAGAGACTTAATTTCTAGCGACATTACCACGGCTTTTTGAGAGTGGGATTTTCGCGGATCTCACATATCACTAGAAATAGAAACTTAAGCTCACTAGTGGCGCAACATTCAAATTAAAACAAAGAAGCCTTTTAAATTTTAAAATAATTTGTATTTTATCAACACTGATCCGCACGGAATGACAAATAATCGGTCAAGTGTTTTGTTCAAATATTTCTAGAAATAAAATCACTTTCTTCTCTGAGCTTCAGGCTCCAGGAACGATTCTGATCTTTCAAAGTCATCCCAACCTTTGCTACAAACCCTAAAGCGTCACGAAGTGCCAAACCTCAAATAAGTACAGAGAAGGGGAAAGGGTGACGGTTTTTGGCCGAAAATCAATGCCATAGAGGGTTTTAGGCATTTGGCTGTGGCATCTTTTTTGATCATGTAGGGAGTATGCCACGACTATTTAAAGGTGTAATTTTCTTAACGGTGATTTTGGCCTTTGCTGCCTGTTCCAAAGGCTCTGGCGTGGTTACCATTGAAAACGTTCCGGATGAAGTTCAACTTGCACCAAAAGTAAAAAATCCAGAAAAAGAGAAAGAGGGGGAGTCCTTTAGACTTCTTAAACTTAACTCTGTCACTGGCCTTCCCAAAGATTTAGACGGAAACGGTGTATTGGGCAGAGGATTTTCAACTCAAACGGGAGAATTTAGAACCCATGAATGCGCTGTTGGGAAAACGGTCATTGTGGATGCAGAGTCAACTACTTCATCCACAGTTTTAAAAAAATCGCCAAATTCTGCCCTAGGATTTGATCTCAAGTCGCGAATTCAACTCAATGAAGATTCAATTCAAAGGGATATCACAAAGCTTCTGACGCCTGCCCCAGGCGTTTCATCCGCCGTGTACTCTATTTTTGAAAAAGACTTTGGGTCTTTGGAATTACGTGAGGCAGATCTTTCATTGATTGGTGTGGGTTTTAGGGACAACAAGGAAAAGTGGGATAAAGGTTGTGCGGACAAATTTGTATCAAAAATAAAAAAAGTGGCGGCAACATTTCTCGTGGCTCGAGTTGAGTTTGAGTCTGACAAAGTTAAGGAAAAGTTCGAAAGTAAAAATGGTATTTCTTTAGACCAAGATGATTTTTCCAAAATTTTTCAAATGTTAAAGTTAGAAGATAACGAATTTAATTTTAAACTTGTTTTGAGTGCGTATCAATTGGCTGGGGCACAAGAGAAAATTTACCAGGCTTTTGCGTCTTCGGATTATCCGACCAAAGTCCAGTGCGAGCGACGAAACATAAGTTTATGTGAAGCCGTAATGGAAAAACTCATATTTTATTCTAGGGACCAGAAATCCGGGTTTTCCACACAGCTTGTGGAAGGAGCTTCCGCTGGGCCAGCTTTACTCCCATCCGGCCTCACTCAATACAACTAGTTCTACTTGACCGCCTTTCCATAACCTTCTTTAATTGTAAAAAAGGAATTACGTTGAAAAAAGTAATAAATTGGGGCGTTAGCTTATTCATACTCATTGGATGTGCAGGATGTAGTTCCACCGGGAAGGTGCAGGAGGAATATTCTGAGGCTATTAAGGAAACTGGCGTCAGCAGAGAGCGCCGGACTGTTGTGTTTTTTCTGGTGGACGGCTTATCTCTTGATACTTTATCTACGGAATTAAACCACGGAAGACTATCTCATATTTCCGGCTATTTTATTTCAGAAAATAAACAGTTTTTTGTGGCTCGCACAACCTTCCCAAGTTTAACATTTCCCGCTATTGCGTCTCTGCTCTCAGAGGGGCCGGTGGATAAAAGCGGCGTGTATGGAAATAAACTTTTCAAAGATCAGAAAGTTTTAGATTTTGAAACTGTCAGCTCTTATCCAGACCTCAATGGCATGATTCAAGGGAAGAATATTTTTTCTAGGTTGCGCGCAAAGGGCCAAACATCGGTGAGTATAGACTACGCCTTCAGAAGCGGGTCTACCGCATATACTAGTGATTCTGATATAGAAGCTGGATTAGCCGTTGTAGAAAAAGACTATCATGTGGTTGATGATAAATTAATAGATTCATTGTCCGTCCTCCTAGAAAAAACTCCCCCAATCCATTGGCCGTATTTTATATTTATCCATCTTATTGGACTGGATTTAACAAGTCATGATTACGGCCCCGATTCCTCAGAAGCCAGAGTTTACCTGGAAAACCTGGATGAGAAATTAGGTGAAATTTTTAGAAAATTAAATTCGGCAGAAAAATCAGGATCGAGACAAATTATTTCAATGATGAGTGCAGATCATGGTTTTGACAAAAGAATAAATCGAATCGTTCATTTGGAAGACAGCATTAAAAAGTTTGATCCGGCCGTGGAAGTGATTGATGAAGGGAGATACATGGGTTTGCGGCTACCCGCCGGTTGGTCAAATGAAAAACGTGTTTCTGTTATGACTAGCCTTTCTCAGGACGGGGATTGTGATTTGGTGGCCTATCAAGTTGGTGATAAAGTGACGGTCCAATCTCACTACCTGAAAATAACTTTACCAATCGGTAGCGATCCGGATAAATCCTTGGAAAATAGTTTTTATCCATTTTTTATCCCTAACATTGTTCATTATTTTCGGGCAAAGGATCATCCCGATGCCGTTGTCATCCCTCAGCCGGGGGTCTCTTACAATGCACTCTATCAGGGACAACACGGAGGGCCAACCTCCCAGGAGCTCTTTGTCCCTCTCCTCATTCACAATGGAACCCTGACAGATAAGGGTAAAATCCCGCCCCTTTGGGAACTCTTGCATTTTATGTAACTATTCTTGCGCCCTATTAGGGGCTATGGCATTATTTTAATTCTACTATGAATACAGATTTTGAAGTTTTTTTTAATCTACCTACCCAACTCAGTTGCATCATCGGTCCCGATGGAACCTTTGTAAAAGTGAATATTGCCCAAAAGGAAATTTTAGGGTTTGAGCCCCGTGAAATGATTGGAAAACCAGTTTCTCAATTTGTTCTGGCCGAGGATGCGAGTAAAACTTTCGCGGCTATTGGAAAGTTAATTGGAGGCCAGGATAAATTAATTAGGGACTTTGTTAACCGCTGTATTCATAAAGATGGCACATACCGATGGATATCTTGGACAGGAACATTGGAGGAAGGCTTCATTTACTGCGTTGGACAAGACGTAACAGATAAGGTACGAGCGGAGAACGAACTAGAAAAATCCAGTTCAAAGTTTCGCATTATTTTTGATAGCGTAGCAGACGGAATTTTAGTCCAGGATCGCGATGGCAAATGTATGTATGCCAATCAAGCTGGTGCACAAATGTGCGGATTTGAGTCCCCCGATGCGTTCATAAACGCGCCCGTTGCAGAAGTTATCTCTAAATTTGTTCTTGTGGATGAAGATGGTAGGCCCTTCCCCTTAGAAAATTTACCGGCTAAACAAATATTCAGCGGACTTAGTCATAGTCCCGAATCAGTTATGGGGACTGTGGATTCTAAGGGTAACATCAAGTGGTCTCTAGTTAAGTCTCGAGCGGTACTTGATACTGAAGGTAAGCCATACTTGGCGGTGAGTATATTCAGGGATATTACGGAACAAAGACGTAACAGTGAGGAGCTCGAATCCCATATAGAAAATCGCACCCAGGAGTTGTCTCGTTCTAGACAATTTTTAGATTCCGTCATTGAAAATATTCCTAACATGATTTTTGTAAAAGACGCCAAAAACTTAAAATTTGTAAGATTCAACAAGGCGGGAGAAAAGTTGCTAGGATTCTCTCGAGAAGATCTTTTAGGAAAAAGTGACTATGATTTTTTCCCACCGGACCAAGCGGAATTTTTTGTTTCAAAAGACAGAGACGTAATTCTTTCCGGGCAGTTGCAAGACATCCCGGAGGAAACTATTAAAACCAAAACCGGGGAGAGACTCCTTCATACTAAGAAAATTCCAATTTTTAATGAAACCGGAGCACCAGAATATTTACTTGGCATATCTGAAGATATTACGGAAATTAAAAAATCACAAATGCATGAAGCGGCTTTATTATCAGAGAAAGTTGCAAGAGCCGAGGCCGAGAAAGCAGCAGATCGATTGGAGTTTTTATCTAGTGCCAGTAAAGTTCTCAGTGAGTCATTGGATTATAAAGTCACCATGAACTCTATTGCAAAACTCTGTGTATCTTATCTTGCAGATTGGTGTGCCATTGATGTCATTGAACCTGGACAAAGCATTCCCACTTCTGTAGCAGTAGCACACCCCAGTGCTGAGAAAATAAAATGGGCAGAAAGATTTAAAAAGTACCCCACAGATTGGACGGCTAAGACTGGAGCACCAAATGTGGTGCGCACTGGAAAAGCTGAGATTTATCCCCAAATCTCCGATGAACTTTTGGTAAAATCAGCGAAGGATCCTGAACATTTAAAAATTATTCGGGAATTGGGAATGAAATCAGCCATGGTTGTGCCTCTGCCTCTCGGACAGAAGGTTTTAGGTACAATCACGTTTATTTTTGCAGAATCCGGCAGAGAGTACGGGGATGCTGATTTGAAATTAGCCCTGGAACTTGCAAGTCGAGCTGCTTTGGCTATTGAAAACGCCCGTCTCTATAGATTGTCTGAAAACGAGATTTTAGAGAGAGAAAGGGTGACAAACGCCCTTGCGGAAAGTGAACAGCAATTTAGAACTTTAGCAGAATCAATACCCCAATTGGCCTGGATGGCAAACGCTGATGGATATATTTTTTGGTATAATAAGCAGTGGTATGAGTATACCGGAACCAATTTTAAATCCATGGAAGGTTGGGGATGGCAGAGTGTTCATGATCCAAACGCACTTCCAAAAGTCATGGCCGATTGGACGGCTTCAATAAAAACCGGGAAACCTTTTGAAATGGAGTTTCCTTTAAAATCAGCGAGTGGAAAGTTCAGATGGTTTTTAACCAGAAGTACGCCGGTCTTTGATTCTAGTGGAAACGTAGTGCGTTGGTTTGGCTCCAATACTGATATTGATGATCAAATTACTACTCAGCGTAAATTGGAAAAAGCCGTCAGAGCAAGAGACGAATTTTTATCCATAGCTAGTCATGAATTGCGCACACCGCTGACGTCTTTGTACCTTCAACTCCAAATGCTTCAAAGATCCGCGAAGAAAAAAGATAAAATCGACACGGGAACTTTAATTTCTAAACTTGATCTAACCACTAGGCAGGCGGCCCAGTTAGGTGAACTCATCGATGGACTTCTAGATGTGTCTAGAATTGGCTCTGGAAGAATTAGTATTCACAGGGAATCTTTAAACTTTGTGGACTTACTAAAAGAAGTTATCACCAGGTTTCAACCGGCAGCCAAAATTGCCGGTAGTGAAATTAACTTCAAATTTGAATCTGATATCATTCAAGGGAAATGGGACAAATTAAGACTGACCCAAGCGTTGACTAACCTTCTTAGCAATGCGTTAAAATACGGTGCCGTGAATCCCATTGACGTAAATTTAAAAAGCGCGAGCAACGGCTTGGTGTTATCATTTCAGGACAAAGGTATAGGTATTGCTACAGAGGACCATGAAAGGATTTTTGAAAGGTTTGAAAGGGCGGTGTCCCATAATAATATTAGTGGCATGGGTCTAGGTTTATATATTACTCGGGAAATCATTGAATCTCATGGTGGGAATATAGAGGTACAGAGCACCCCAGGCAAAGGTTCTGTATTCACAATTCACCTTCCTCTGGAGTATAATGATGTTCATGCATCCAGTGCACAAACAAACGATCACGTGTTGAGGGAAACATGAAGAGTGTCTTAGTGGTGGAAGATGACGTTGCTATTCGGGAAACCATCGTAGAACTATTGCAGAGCGAAGGGTACGATGTTGTTGGCAAAGAGAATGGCCAGCTGGCTCTAGATTACCTGAAAGGGCTGAATGATTTACCATCGGTCATATTACTAGACTTAATGATGCCCGTTATGGATGGGTGGGAATTTAGACGGTCTCAGATGGCAGATAACAAGATTTCAAAAGTTCCAGTGATTGTTATCACCGCGGACGGAAATGCTCGGGATAAAGCTCACCGTATGGATGCCCAAGGTTGGGTTAAAAAGCCAATTAAAATTGATGATGTCTTAGAGGCCGTGGCCAGATTAGCCATCTAATTCCATTTACACTTTCAATATTTAATATTAAACATTGTACTCATTATTAAAAAAGGAGTCAGTCATGGCTAAACAAAAATCTAGTGGCAGAGGAAATTTCAGTGAAGGCGTTGAAAAAGTGATGGAAGTTATTTCAGAAAGTATGAAAAAATCCGGAGCTCTGGCCCAAGAAGGAAAATCTGAATTAGAAGGTGGCAAAAAAATCTTGGAAAAAGAAGTGAACCAGATAATTGCCATCGCAAAACATCTTAAATCAAATTGGAAGACAACATTGCCTGCTATCGCAGCAGTGGGTGCGGGTGCCTATTTTTTAAACAAGAAGAAACCTGGAAAAAAATCCGCTAAAGCTGTAAGTAAAAAAGCATCTAAGCCTGCAGCGAAAAAGAAAACTGCTAAAGCAAAATCAAAAAAGAAATAGCTATGAATATGGAATATGCGGTTTATACCTCCCAAGCTGGAACAGGCTTTATGCTGTCGTTGACAGACGCCGTTAAACATTTTGAAGCCAAGGGGTATGACAAAAATTTAACGCAAAAATTTGATCATTTCGAATGTGACGATGGCCAAGTGAAGCTGTACCCCGCGGATTTTATAGTGGACGATGTTTTTCGTTATGAAAATACATCAGACCCAGACGATCAAGCCATCTTGTTTGCTATTTCATCTGTGACTTATAAAATAAAAGGTATTTACATAGATAGCTTTGGCCTTTACCACAATGATCTCTCAGCTAAGTTAAACGCGGCCCTTAAGTTCCATGGGATTAAGCACTGATCCTTTACGGCCTGATGTACATAAGTTTTTCAATTGATTATCTATAGATCTCAGCAAGTTAGCCCTTGGACTGGCATAGGAACTGCTATAGGTAAGGTCATGGGTTTTTCTAAGGGATTTTTTCTCATCATTCTAGCTATTCTTGCTGCACCCACGCTCGTTTCAGCCCATGTGTGTGACTTTGCTATTGCAGATGTGAGCCAAATTAAACTGACCGTGGTCTCAGCAAACTTTGCCGATATGATTTTGCAAGTGACCATAGGCGATGATAAGCCGGTTTTAACTC
>JBBQPV010000020.1:0-11395 GCA_038216925.1 Bdellovibrionia bacterium | reverse complement strand
ATTGGTGTTGATGCGGAGATTGGTGAGTTAAGACTTGTCCACACCCATTCTTACGGGGAACGGGGTGTTTTACTGATGTTTTATGACGTCCACTTTTGGAAAGGTGAACCCAAGAAAGTTTACCATGACGATCTCCGATGGGCTGATCCTGAAGAACTAGAGAAAATTCAAATTCCAGAAGCCAACAGAAATATTTTATCTAAATTGATTAAAATTATTAAAGAGCCAAAAAAATAAATTATGAGTTTGAAAGTAGTCCTAGTTTCTCAAAACTTTCCAGAAAGTGGAGATAGTTTCTCAGGAAATTATGCCGGTCAGTTATCAAAAGCTCTGTCTGAACTTAACCATGAAATTCATGTCATCACCACGGCCTCAGAGAAAACCAAAAACACGCACGGAAAAGTTACCGTACATAAAATAATTCAGAAATGGGGCATCACCGGTCTTCCAAGATTACTGCAAACTTTGATGCAGGTTCGGCCACAAATTATTCATCTCAACTACACTTCAAATTTGCTCATGAATTTACTCCCTGAAGTAAATAAGACCACGATGAGTATCCCGCTAGTGACAACTTTCCATGAGCTCCCGTCAAAACTTATGTCCATTCCCACTTTAATTGGCAGCAACATTCTGACTGTGCCCAATAGCTCTTTAAAAAATCAAATAAAAAAATATGAGAAAAAAATAGAAGTGGTCCATGAGGGAATATTTTTTGATCAGACTTTTTTAACGCGGCCCCAGCATGTGGAAAATCCCAGAATGAAGTTTGGAATAAAAAATGATGACAAGGTGATTGGATTTTATGGAGATATTTCTCCCGATTCAGCCTTTGAGGATGTTATAAAAGCCATTGGGCAATTAATTTCCACTGGCCAGCAATTTAAGTTGTTGGCTCTCAGTACTTGGAAAAATGCCTCGGCAAATTATAAACTCACAGTCATGAATCTTATTGAAAAAAATAATTTAAAAAACCATATGATTATTTCAAATCCATCTAGCCCTTCGCAAATCTGGGATTATATGGGAGCAATAGACCTCATGGTCATACCCCATGAAGTTCCTAAGATTCGTGAGTCAATGTATAGGGGTTTACCTACGCTCACCTATGTGTCGGAAGCTGGGGATTTCGATTACAGATTTATGGATGGAATAAACATATTGTTTGCCGAACGTAACCATTTAAGTACAAAAATCGCGGAATTTTTTTCCTCTCCTCATATGTCGCAGACCCTGATTAACGGCGCTGAATCCATGCGCCCCTATCTTGGTTTCGAGTTTGTCGCAAACCAGATGAGCCGCATTTATTCAAAGTTAACGTAAATCATTCACCGCGTGACCACAACTCGGCTGATATGCTTTAACGTTTTGAATTGCCTTCTCAACTAAATTCGAAGGGGAATAAGATTTCCCAGTGAAGTTTTCGATGGACCCTGGAAACGGATTCAAAAACCCACTGGTGTAATAACCTTCAATGAGCAATTTTGCTAGGTCCGGTTGTTTATACAAAGTACGTCGACCGGTTTTTTTCTCAAGTAAATCCCATAGTTTTTCAGCACTCATTTTTGCACCAACGGTGGATAAGATGTATCCAAAGTATCTGACTTCACCGCTATAAAAGTGGCCAGTGGCAAACGCACCAAAACCAGGATCAATTCCCGAAACCTTATACTGTGGTAATTGGGTGGCCTCTTTAATTAGTTTTCTACGGAGATTGGATGCCGTTTTTACAAAATCGTCTCCATCTTTATATGCGCGATTCCATAGACCGATATCTAAAAGAGCCTGCGAGACCTGTACACGAAGATTTTTCAGAGCGTTTACTTTAGAATTGAGAATATATTTTTCCGCCAAATCTTTGGGAATCGGCTGCCCTTCCCGATTTTTTCCAACGGCCATGATAAATTCTAAATCTTCAAAAAAATGTTCCATGGTCATAGAGTGGGTTTCTGTATAGCCGTAAGCTGCACCATTTCCAAAAAGATCTTGCCGATGGCTGTAGTCCATAGCGTGGCCGCCCTCATGCCATGCGGTGGTCCAGGCATTTGCGCCGTCATCACGATAATTTTGAACGATGTAAATCAGAGAGTTGTACCAAGAAGTTGGAACGTCCGCACTGGTCACAGGATTTAAAGTCCTGCCATCAATGGTCATGACCTTAGGGGTATGGTCAGAAACGGTGAACATGTAAGCATGGGTGTATTTCAGCGCTCGGGGATAACCGTCAAGGACAATCGTTTCAAGCTTTGACGGATCAAAGCCACTTTGGATCATAGTTTCTGCCCAGACTTTTTCTATATTCTCTTTTGGAAAATATTGGCGAATGATTGTGTCAGTTTCTGCCGCCAAGAGATCACGTTGACTTCCTCTGCGCGCCTTGGGATTCGCACCGGGAATTGCGGCAAATTGTTTATCTAGAAATTCATTATAGGCAGGGAGAGTGTCATCAAGAATTTTTTGAAGAAATTTAACCAGTCCATCTACAGTATTAAACGGTGCCTTATGGTTCACTGCTTGAACGGCGATACGATATTCTGCCCACGTTTTATAACCTTTACTTTGTGCAAGCTTAGTCTTGATTACCGCCACTTCATTAAAAAGGTCGCGGCCTCTGGTGGCTATGTCTTGACCATGAGCCGTGCGGGAAGTTGCTATAAGGCTTTCAACTTTTTTCCAAGCGTCATTGAATGACATTTTTCCCGTGAAGAAATCTTCATAAACGTCGTTAGTGGCCTTTTCATTTGCGGCAAGACCCTCAACCAGTGGGGACTTGTTGGCAATAACTGAAATTTGACTCATTATTTCCGTTTGTCGTTTAAGAAGAGGGAGTTCTTTTTCAGTGAAACTTGAAAGTTCAGTTTGCCGCCACAATGCTCTGGCATATTCCGCCATCTCGCCATGAAGACCTTCGGATAACTGAGCCCATTTTTTAATTTTATCTTGCCAGTCTTTTTGAGATGAAATCACCTGGAGCTGAATGTCGGCTTCGTCTTCCTGTGCCTTCCACTGTTTCATTTCAGTTTCATCATTGTATAGAGCTCTATCCACGGCCACATGGATCATTCCGCTCTTAAAATTTAATAGGGCGGTTTTATTCATGGTTGGCCAAATTTCACTCTGAAAAAAATCAAGAAAAGTGGAAGTTTTAGCGTCCACGGATGGTCTATTTGTCACAGAAAACTCTTGTATGGGTGGGTTTGCCAGTTGAGCCAAAAACTTGGTTCGCTCTGCAGGCCGATCAATAGTGACTTGGGCCAGGACCGCAGTGGAAAAAAGACATACTAAGATCAAATACCCAAGAAATTTGCCCATATTTTAAACCTCTCCAAATTAAGTGACTTGGAAGTGTAAAGAGCAAATTGAATGCCACGATTTTATTTATTTAAGAATCTCAATAAGCGCGGAGGTGACCAGCTTTTGCTCAGCGTCTGTCAGTTCAGGAAAAATAGGCAGTGCCAGCGCGCGCTCTGTACAATGTTGTGAAACGGGAAAATGACCTTCGGCAAATCCCAATTCCTTCATAGCTGGTTGGGCAGTGATAAGTTTCGGATAATAAATATCTGTAGGAATTCCTTTTTCTTCTAATTGCGTTCGAATTTTATCTCGATTTTCCACCATCACCGTAAATTGATTCCAGACGTGGTGATGGCCCTTTGCTTGAAAAGGGAGTTGTATTTTCCTGTTGTCAGATAATGGTTTCAATTGAGATTGATACTGCTCCGCTATCTGTGTCCGCCTCGCCACCCATTCATCCAAACGCTTCAACTTAATTCTCAAAACGGCGGCCTGAATAGCATCAAGCCTGGAATTCCACCCGAGTACATCATGGGTGTAGCGCACTTTCATACCATGCACTCTCAGCAAACGGGCACGGTCCGCAAGTGCGTCGTCATTGGTGGTGACAAGGCCACCCTCCCCCGCTCCGCCAAGGTTTTTTGTTGGATAGAAACTTACCGCACCAATGTCACCAATGCTTCCGGCGCCTTTGCCAAAGTATTTGGCTCCAATAGCTTGCGCCGCATCTTCAATAACAAAAAGGCCATGTTTTTTTGCGAAGCTCAAAATGGGTTCCATGTTGGCGCATTGACCAAAAAGATGGACTGGCATAATACCTTTTGTTTTTTTAGTCAGAGCTTTTTCCAGCTTTGTAGGGTCCAGATTAAAATGCTCACCTTCAATGTCTACAAACAGGGGTTTAGCTTCAGCTAATAAAATAGAACTAGTGGATGCAAAAAAACTAAATGGCACGGTGATGATTTCATCATCCCTTTTAATGCCCAAAGTTTTTAGCGCTAAAACTAATGCGTCCGTACCCGAGCTACAGGTGACGGCGTGCTTTACTCCCATATAATCGGCTAATTCTTTTTCCAATTGAACGACTTCATTACCCATGACAAACGCTTGTTTTTCAAAAATCTGAGTCATGGACGCCATGACCTCATCTTTGATTGTTTGATATTGCCTGGTGAGGTCAAAAAACGGAAACTTCATTGTAGCCAAAAAATATCTTCTCCTATAACTTTAATTTATGCGAAAGGTCATTCCTGAGAGTCTCAGAATCTGCTTTGTAAGTCAAAAATTTCCTATTTTTGACAGGACCGCAGAGTGTGGTTATTTATGGCCACTGATTCAGAAGATTGCGCAACGAGGTCACAATGTAAGCGTCATCACTCCAGATGCTTCAGTTGATCGATTGAGAGTCATTCCAAAAGATATTCAGATACACAGACTCAGTAACTTCAGAGACTCGGCTCTTGATCTTTTAGAGCAATTCCACATCGAGAGTCCATTCCATATCGTGCACAGCGTTGACAACTCAGGATTGGGAATTGCTGAAAACAAAAAGCAGCTGAAAATTATCCTCGCCTCCGATGCCAAAGGAACCCAACTTGATCAGATTTTTGGTTTATGGGCTTTGGCGGAAGACACTGTGAGAAGTTATCTGAGCACAAGTTGGGCCATACTAAAAAAATTTTTGAGAAGTTTTTTTGGTGATGACAAAAAACTATTAAAAAATTCTGATGCAGTTTTTGTCAGTAGCATCGAACAACTTTCCATTTTGGAAAGGTATTACCGCTATCCTGCTTCAAAAATTTTTATCATTCCCTACGGGATTGACGGGCAAACATTTGACGTTAATCAATCTCCCACAAAAAAATGCTTTCAAGACATTGGGGTTCCCCAAGATTTTAAAGTAATTTTAACTGTCACGCCATTCACACACGTAGAGGAGACAAAAAATCTTCTCACTGCTTTTGAAAGAGCGGCTATTAAAAAACCTAACACCGCCCTTGTTATTGTAGGTGAGGGACCCAACCAAAAAGAAATTGAAGGTCACATGCTCAACCTGGCTCTGGCCAGCAAAGTTTGGTTTGTAAATCCAAGCGATCCTGAACTTGTGGGAGAATTTATTAAAAACAGTGATGTTTATGTGAACCTTTACAGTAAATCGTCAGGATTTGAGGCTACGGTCCTTGAAGCAATGGCTGCTGAAAGAGTTGTCATTGCCAGTGAAATTGGAACAAGTAGGCAAGTGATTGAAAATGGTATCGACGGTTTTTTACTTCGTCCTACAGAAATTGCCGCCTTGAGTCGACTCCTCCTTCAAATTATTTCTGATCAAGTAGATTCCCGGGCTATGGGGATTAGGGCGCGGCAAAAAATATTAAAAATGTTTGATAATAACCGAATGGTAGACCAAACTATTGAAGCTTATAAGAAAATTTTAAAATCGTCGGGAATATACAAATAATGTCCGCCCAGTTTACGGCTTCAAAAACGCGTTCTGTACTCACTAAAATTCTAACTTTTTTTGCATTCGTTTACATGATTGCCCTTACCTCTTCAATGGCAGCCATGGAATTTGGCACCATGGGCTACACTCTGTTTTTTGTCCTCATTGCTATCACTGATCGATTTTGCAAAACTAAAATAATTGAGTGGCATACCACCGGGGTTGAGCTTCCTATATTTGGATTCATTGCAACGGTGTTTGTGGGACTCCTGGTAAATGCGCCCAATGCGGACTTTTTATTTGTGATGGGGAGTCTAAGACTCCTTCTTGTGTTCTTTATCATCACGTATTCCCTCCAAATTGTGAAAGATCTCAATCGACTTTTTGCCGTTATGCTTTTCTGCGCCACCGTCATTGGAGTTTACGCCATTTGGCAACACTATACTGGAATAGATCTATGGCGGCACACTCACCGCGCCCTTGTTGACCTGCCTATTGGGGACAGATCATTATATCAATCAGTTGGATTTTTTGGTCATCACCTCACATATGCACACAGCTACATGATGATTCTCTGTCTACCGTGGGCGGCTCTGCTTTTGGGGAATCGGCAACCGTGGTGGCAGAGGATTTTATTTCTGCTTTCTTTTCTCATCATTCTCACCAGTGTGGGTTTTACTTATGGACGTGGCGCATGGATTGCCGTGGCAGTATCACTCCCAGTGATGGCTATGTTTGTCAGTAGAAAAATTCTCATTTCCATTATTCTTATTTTTATTATTGCAGGCGGGGCAGTTTATAAAATTAGCCCAACTATTCACGAGCGAGTGGTCACGATTTTCCAAGAAAATTATGCCAGTAATGATGACAGAAAAAAGCTCTGGCAAGCTAATATGCAAATGTTTAAAGAACATCCGTGGATTGGAATTGGTTACAGACAAAATGAACCTCTGACCATGGCCTACTATGAGAAACTTGGGATCAAGGACGGAATGTCCGGTCATGCCCACTCCAATTATATACAAACACTGGCCACCACTGGACTTATAGGATTCACGTTTTACATGCTCCTGATGCTGGCGTTCATTTTAACCACTGCAAGACTTTATGCTAGTATCCCTTCCACTCATTATTGGCACCGGGTCATTGCTCTAGCAGCCTTAGGCGCCCAAGTCGCTTTTCACATCGGCGGACTCACTCAATGGAATTTTGGTGACGCGCTAGTACATCACCAATTTTTGTTCTGGTTAGCGGTGGTTGCCTACATGAGTCAAAGATATTACGCCCACATAGTACCCGACGATCAAAGTATATGAATTTCACAAAATAACTGTTGAATCGATCAGTTAGCCAAGTATGATTATAGCTAAGAGGGAGCGGGCACATGACCAAAGCTGATTTGATCAATAAGATAGCCGAGAAGGCTAATATCACCCGTGTGAAAGCGGAAATCGTAGTCAACACCATTTTTGATTCCATGGTAGACGCCCTCATGAAAGACCATCGCATTGAAATCAGAGGTTTTGGAAGCTTTGTGAACCGCCAATATGATGCCTATCAGGGCCGCAATCCCCGTACTGGAGAGGTTATTAACGTAGAGCAGAAGAAACTTCCCTTCTTCAAAGTCGGTAAAGAACTCAAAGAAGACGTTAATAAACCTAAGTAAAGTCAGTTTTTATTCATCGGAAATAATCGTAATTCTTGAATTTTGCCCACGTCAAAGACGGCCATAAACAGCCTTTCCGCGCCCAGAGCGATTCCCGCCGATGGTGGCATTCCCCATTCCAGGTGTTTCATGAAATCCTCATCTATGGGAACAATCTCTTTTCCAAGTTTACGCTTCTTTTCTTGGTCTTTTTTAAACCTGGTCCGCTGTTCTTCACTGTCATTGAGCTCATTAAAACCATTGGCAATTTCAAGTCCCTTCCAGTAAAGCTCCAGCCTGTCTGCCCATCCATCCGTTGTGAGCCGCGCCAGCGCAGCCTGTGAGGGTGGAAAGCCATAAATAATAATGGGATGAGGGATTTTCTTAAGTTCTGGTTCAATTTTATCTAGCCAAATACGGGTGAAGAGATCGTCAAAATCTGTTTCACCGGAAGTATTGAATTTTTTCAAGTCATGAATGGTCGTCTTGGGTGTGAGATTAAAATCTAAAAACCTTTTCCAAATATCTTTCATCTTGATGGTTTCTACCTCAACTGATCCTTTGAATTTCAATTCCCTTTTGAGGTGAGTCAGAAGATTTTGTAAATCTAGGGAAATGGCGTCTAGGTTTTCATAGGCTCGGTACCATTCCAACATCAGAAATTCTGGTTGGTGGAGATCACCTATCTCTCCATTTCTGAAACATTCTTTGAGTTCAAATATTTTTTCAAATCCTTGGCAGAGGGCTTTTTTGAGGTGAAACTCAGGACTTGTTGGGAGAAAAAGTTTTTCCGAATCACTACCAAGTTGAAACTGCGTTTCAAAGGGATCAAGAAATGGCTCAAGTCCCGGACTGACTACGAGGGTTGGGGTTCTGAGTTCCAAAAATCCCTGGTTGTTGAAGTAGGTACACACAGCCCTAATAAAGATGTTCCAGTTTTTTAAAGTTTGGAGTTGTTCTGTTTTAATCTGGGGAAGTTTTGTTTTGGATCTCACCAGTATTTGTGGGTCTTGAGCTTTTTTGGTCTCGTCGATCTCGATGATGTCGCCGATATTAATTTCTAATTTTGTGTCAATGGGTTGAGTACGAATTATTCCATCTGAATAAATTTCAACGGAATTTTGATCTTTTGCTGTGACTCGTCCCCGAATTTTCATACTATTCTGATTACCTTGGGGAATTGGCCGTGTCTATTTTAAAGGAATGATGGGGACGCGACACCGTTACTTCCGCCGGCGGAAGTGATTCGCCAACATAAAAGTGCCCAAAATCAATCGTTTCTTACCGTAAAGTACGATCGATTTTCTTAAGAGTGATATCGGCCATTTCGCTAATTACATCTGCATAAGACATTTTAGGGTTTTTGTGGGATAAAAGGGCTTTAATGCGGTCACATTTCTCTATGACCGTTTCTGCTATTACGGTTTTCAACTCACATTTTCCGCGACCTATGAACTTTAAAATTTCCGACATGTTAGTATGTTCTTGTATCGAAAGGCTAAGTTCGACCAACTTCTTTTCCACTTCTCGTTTTGACTTATTTTCTAAAGTCTTCAATATTGCAAACTTAGATTCCACGCTATAAGACTTTTTATTTTTCTTCTTTTCTAGACTAAAAAATGTAGCTGCCTGGGAAACTTGAGTCAGATTTAGAGTTCCCTTAGCAAGCTTCTCAGTAATAGCCGGGATTTCCGAACTCAATCTGACGGCCTGGATTCTGCGATAAGCCGCGGACTCACTGTAATTTAAATACCGAACGCAAAACTCAAATAGACTTGGGTAAGCCATTTGCAAATATAATTTACGTCTCTCCACTTCTCGTAAATACTCCAAAATCTGCACCAGTAATTTTCTCTCATCTTTGACTGCAGCTTTTAATTGATTCAGTAAATCAAAATTCTCAGTATTCCAAATGGCTCTACTCTTTTCAGCTGGCGCCAATAATGTCTCGAAATTTGCGTTCGCAAGGGTAGACGAAACTGGAACTGGAAAATGCATTAAAGTTGACATAAATAACCTCCTACGAATATTAATCTTGCATGAATTATAACATCACTTTCTAAACTCATTTCGGTGTCAGCAGTCCCTCTAACATTGAGCGAACTTGATACTCATTTCAATTGTGAAAAACGATTGATTTGGAACGAATGGTGGACCAATTAATGAGGCTAAGGGATGGTTATTTTTCTCATATCAACTGGTGAAAATTCTCTGCATTTCTACCGAAAACACATGTCAAATAAAATATTCTGAAATTCCAAAACAATTAACAATGTTCACGCTTCATGTTGTAAATATTATTTGTTTAAATTGCAAAAAGTGGGGCTGTTTCCCAATTGCCTTTGAGCTAGAACTTTCAAACTTAATTTGATGAATCAGCTTCGAAAACGAGCAGGACTTTACTTCCGCCGGCGGAAGTAAATGTGGCCAGGTAACCTTGAAACATTAGAACTGCTCAGTCACGTCCTTCCCGCCCACGAAACCAAATACGGCAACCATTCTTATTATCCGACGAAAATGCAGGCACTCAAAAAACGCGTATAAACTGTCTATACACTGCGCATCTGCGAAAAAGAATTGTCACTATGCCGATTATCGTCTATTCCAACACAGTATAGGGCTTGCGGAGAAGGTACGGGTCTTGAAGGATAGTATATTAATGAAAACCTTAATGATTACACTTATAGCCCTCATTGCAGCCCCGGGAGCTCAAGCCTATCAAAAAAGGCCTGAGAAATTTAGCGTTCCTAATCCCAAGGCGTTAGCTGCCCATGTCGAAACGGTAAAAGATCTAAAAATGCCAAAACTTGAACTGCTCATGAAAAAAGATCTGGCACACATCCGCGTAACTAACAGAAAGAAATTTGCAGACCTTAAGTCAAACGAACTGGAAAACGCTGCCTTGTACCAGAGTTTCATCAATGAAATTGATGATGCCTTTAATGGAAAGGCCATTCCCCAATCAAAAGATAAGAAATTTAACTATTTTGAGAAATACGTTTACGGAAAAGCGCCTATTGATATCGCCCGCAAAATCGCCAAAAAAGAACTTCTGGATTTAATTTCTAGAAATTGGGTCAAACTCAAAGAAACTATTTTCAATGAATATGATGTGGAATCTTGGGCACAAGCTCGCGGCATCACCACAGAAAAAATGAATGAGAGCCTTATCTATGTTCCTAGAAAAAATGCCGCATCTTACCTTTTTAAATTTGGAGATAGCTTTGCTGAAATAGACAAGGCCACTTTGAAAACAGGAAGAGTCGCCTTAGACATAGATTCAAGGCTAGATAGTAATTCCCTAGCGGCAGATGCAGATCATATTGTGGCTGATGACCAAGGAAGTAGAAAAATAGTGACAAATAGAACTGAAACAAAATCACCCGCCCGAACAGAAAAGCCTTTACAAGAAAAACCGGCGGCCATTGACAATACTCCAGGCCCTGCTGACGTTATTAATTTAGAGAATTTTTAAATTTCATTAAATCAAAATCGCACGATCTAAGAGCCTCTTCGAATTTACTATAGCCCTGCGGTGATCCCACTTCTTGAAACCACTTTGTTACTATAAAGGGCGTCACCTCTTGATTCTTTGTGGCCTGAGTTAATATCTGTGCATAATCAAAACTTTCAGACTTCGGAGCATGGGTTTCAAAGTATTTCTTATTTACCACTGAAATTCCATAATCTATATGATCCATCTCTTTAGTAATATTGAACTTGTCATACAAAATAATTTTTCCGTCTTTGAAAACGGTATTACTTTTATCTCCAATGTCTTGATTTTTCAGTAACGCCATAGTGATGGGCTTTCCACCTGCACCATGGGCGGAAATCATTTCATCCACATTTAAAAATAGAATTGTGTCCCCATAGGTGACGATAAAATCTTTGGACAATTGTGGAAGTGCATTTCTAATGGCCCCACCAGTGCCCAAGAGCTCTGGTCCGTCAAAGACATAGTTCACTTGGGGATATTGCACCTGAGACTGCACCCTTTCAACATGGGCCGCAAT
>JBBQPV010000019.1:0-11529 GCA_038216925.1 Bdellovibrionia bacterium | reverse complement strand
GAAGAGTTCAAAACGACATTGTCCTAGTCAAAAATATTGACAGCTATTTAAAAAAGAAACGTCATCACAAGGATGAAGGCGTTAAATCGCTTAGGCGGAAAATAGTCATGGGACAGAGAAAACTCATGAGATCTGCAAGCCATCATTTATCCGATGCATTGGTGCACTAAAGATCCCACATTTTCATTCCTCCAACTTGGAGAAATATTTTACCTGTAAGGGGATTTCCGCTGTAGGCACTCTGGTAATCATTGGGCAAGGGCGATTGTCACAAAATGATGACACAAGCTAAAAAGGAAGAAAAAGCTCCCGATAGAAAGAAATAACAAGATTTAATCAAAGAGCTCACTTTTTGTGGGCTCTTCAATGCACCCTTCTAATTCTTCAAGATTATTTCGCTAGATTTAATCCACTCAATAATTGTTTTCTTGTCACTTTCAGTCAAAGCTGATCCCCAATGCATAATTCGGTAGCGAAATGGGGGCATCGTCCCCTCTATTGTTACCTTCTCAATAGCTTCCAAATCTTCCATTGGTGTTCCGTGACCTGAAAAAGGAAATCCAGAATCCATTCCAATATGTGTTTTTGCTTCTTCTACATCGCTTATCATAATTTGATGAGCGATTGGCCAATTGTAATAAAATGGATACTTCACATTTATAGAATGGCAAGACATACATTTTGTATCAAAAATATTTTTCACATTTCTTTTATAACTTAAATTTATTTTATTAAAATTCTCTTTCTCTAGAAGGGATGCATCTACCTTCTTATCACTTGTTCCGTGGGGTTGGTGATGGTGCCCCTCATGGGCATAAACATAAAATGACACTGCAAGAACCATAGACAATACACAAATACTTTTCTTATTTAACATTTATAGTGCCGGTCTCCATTTTCATACCACAACTAAACCTAATTTCACCTTTTTCCAATTTTCCAAGAGCGATCACGACCTCTTTATTTAATGGAAGATCTTTCTTGATATTTTTTGAAGGAATAAGAATTTGCTTTGCACAGGTAGAATCAGTTTTCCGCGTAACCTTTAAAACCACTGGCACATTTGGCTTTACATCCACAGTTTTTGGTTCAAATCCCTTTTCTGTTACCGAAAGGACAACTGATTCTGTCGTGGTGGTGTTAACAGCCCACGCATTTCCTGACATAATTATGACCAAGGATAAAATTAAATTATTCATAGTGTTCCTCCTAGAGCTGTTGACTCAATTTCTGGTTGAATTTTGTTTTTGCTTTCCACATATAAAAAATAACTGGGTAAATGAGAAGTTCTAACAAGAATGAGGTCACAAGCCCCCCAATCATAGGTGCTGCAATTCTTTTCATTACATCGGCACCCGCGCCAACGGACCACATTATTGGAATGAGTCCCATAAATAACGCCGCTACCGTCATTAGCTTTGGTCGAACACGGTGAACAGCTCCATCCATCACTGCATCTTTTAAATCACTAAGGGAATTCATTTTTCCGTTTTTCACGCGCTCTTCATAAGATAAATCAAGGTACATCAACATAAATACACCGGTCTCGGCGTCTAGTCCAAGAAGTGCGATCATTCCCACCCATGCGGCGATAGATAGATTATAACCCAAAATTGCGAGCAGCCAGACAGCTCCAATAAGTGAGAAAGGAACTGCTAAAAGGACAATCGACGTTTTTACCCAAGACTTTGTATTGAAATACAAAAGGAAAATAATCAAAATCAAAGTCAACGGAATGACCACCTTGAGGCGATCTTTGACCCGAATCATATTTTCAAACTGTCCACTCCAGGAAATAAGGTATCCCTGAGGCAAATTAAGTTTCCCGCTCAATAGGGATTTTGCTTTTTCAACATAAGTTCCAACATCGATAATTTTTGGATCAATATCAATGTACACATAACCAACCAGTGCGGCATTCTCATCTCGAATCATTCCAGGACCTTCCTTGAAATGAACCTTGGCAATTGCACTGAGCGGAATCTGAGCGCCGGTGGGTGTTGTAACCAGCGTGCGCTTGATGGACTCAATGTCTTGTCTAAATGAGGGAGCTTCCCTGACTTGGATGGGATATCTTTCTCTCGTCGCTAAGATCTGAGAGACATTTTCACCGCCAATAGATGTCATGGCTTGGTCTTGGGCATCTTTAAGTGACAAACCGTAGGATTTTAGTTTTTCACGATCAAAATCCACATCAAGAAAGTTGCCACTGGCAATTCTCTCGGCAACAACGGTGCGTGTTCCCTCAAGAACTTTTAGTTCCTTTTCTATATTTTCACCAATGGCTTGAATTGTTTTTAAATCAGGCCCAAATATTTTAATTCCGATGGGGCTTCTGATTCCAGTTGAGAGCATATCGATTCTATTTTTAATCGGCATGGTCCAAATATTTGGCATTCCAAGAAAATTCAGTTTCTCTGTCATCTCATCAACAAGTTGCTCTTCGGAAATTATCTCCGGCCATACTCTCTCAAACGGCCCTTTCATAAACCGAGGTAAGAAAGAATACCAACGGTGATTTCTTCGCCACTCACTTTTGTCTTTCAGAACAATCGTGGTTTCAAACATGCTCATAGGAGCAGTGTCGGTAGATGTGTCGGCACGACCTGCCTTGCCAAAAACGGTATCTACTTCGGGAAATGATTTTAATATCTGACCTTGAGCCGTAAGTAACTTTTGAGCCTCAGACACAGAAATACCAGGTAGGGCCGTTGGCATATAAAGCAAACTTCCCTCATGCAAAGTTGGCATAAACTCTGATCCCAACATCATAAAACCCGGGATAATTGAAAGCATTCCTGCAAGTGCAAAACCCAATGTCAGCTTTTTATTTTTTAGGACCCAATCAAGAACTGGTTCATAAATCGCAAATAATCTTTTGCTAATGGGATGCTTGTGTTCTGAATAATAAGTTCCAACAAAAAGCTTATCACCAATCTTATTAAGCCATGCTCTTGGACCTTTAAATTCGTCAGCGCGGGCAAATGACATTCTCATCGCTGGATCAAGAGTGATGGCAAGGATTGCTGCAATGGCCATGGCAAAGTTTTTTGAAAGGGCTAGTGGCCGAAAGAGCCTTCCTTCTTGATCAACGAGGGTGAATATGGGAATAAAAGCCACGGCAATGACAAGGAGAGAGAAGAATACTGAAGGACCCACTTCAAGAAGGGCCGAAAGACGTACATTAAAGAAATCACCTTTCCTTCCGTCCGCATCCCAGTGTTGAATTTTTCTGTAAGCGTTTTCGACTTCAACAATGGCTCCATCCACAAGAACGCCAATGGATATGGCAATGCCTGCAAGGGACATAATGTTTGAAGTCTGTCCGATGAGATAAAGTGGAATAAATGCCAGGAGAACCGAAATAGGAATTGTCACAATTGGGACAATGGCCGAGGGAATGTGCCATAAGAATAGTAAAATGATGAGGCTGACTATAATTAATTCCTCAGTCAGAGTGGACTTAAGTGTATGTATGGCTCTAGAGATTAATTCCGATCGATCATAAGCCGGAATAATCTTTACACCTTGGGGAAGAGTTTTTTGAACTTCGCTAAGCTTTGCCTTCACCCGTGCAATAACTGCCGGAGCATCTTCTCCCTGGCGCATAACAATAATTCCGCCAACCGTATCACCAAGACCATTAAAGTCAGTAAGGCCTCTGCGCATCTCGGGACCAACAGAAACAGTTGCTACTTGTTTAACTAATATCGGGGCGCGGCTTCTGAGATTATATGTGACAACGGCATTTTCGATATCTTCAGTTTTATCAACAAGAGCTCTGCTTCTGATCATGGCCTCTGTTCCTGAAAACTCAATGGTTCTTCCACCACTTTCTTGGTTGGAATTTTTCACAGCTTCCATAACTTGATTAAGAGTCACTTGGAATAAAATGAGTTTTGTAGGGTCCACTTTGATTTGGTATTGCTTTACAAATCCACCGACAGCGGCCACTTCTGCGACACCCGGAACAGATTGAAGCTGAAAGCGCAAAAGCCAATCCTGCATGGATCTTAAATCTGAAGGATTAAACTGACCGGACTCGTCCCTAAGTGCGTATTGATAAACCCAACCAACACTTGTGGCATCAGGACCCATTTCTGTTGTGACTCCAGTTGGCAGTTGCGAGGCAATGCGATTTAAACTTTCAAGAACACGAGATCTTGCCCAATATAAATCCACCCCATCTTCAAAAATGACGTAGACATAAGAAAAGCCGTAATCAGAAAATCCACGAACAGATTTTACTTTGGGAGCGCCAAGCATGGATGAGACAATGGGATAAGTGACTTGATTTTCTACGATGTCAGGACTTCTATCCCATTTGGAGTAAATAATAACTTGAGTGTCGGAAAGATCAGGAATGGCATCCAGTGGAATTTTTTTAAGCGAGTAAAATCCTCCCAATAAAGCAACCGCAGTCAGGGCAATGACTAAAAAGCGATTGTGAGCGGAAAATGTAATGATCCTTTTGATCATTTGCTTGTCTTACCCGGCATACACATAGCCATCGGAATATCCCAGTGCTGGTCGGAGGGACATTCAGGAAGTTTGTTTGAAATAGTGCCACCGGAGGCCCCTCGAATTTTGGCTTCGGAGTCTATTAAAAAGTTTGGCCCTGAGCTGATAGCTTCACCAGCATTCAAACCACTTAAGACTTCATAAAATCCGTCTGCCTTCATTCCTAGTTTGACCACTGTAGGTGTCAGCTTATTTCCGTCATTAAATAAATAAACAAGATCGGCATTTCCAGCATGGAGAACAGAACTCTCTGGGATCGCGATTCTATTTTTGAGTTCTAATTTTATGTCTCCCCGAAAACTTGTTTCAGACAGAAGTCGCTTGGGACCTTTTTCAATTCTCCCGACGACTCTCACTGTTCTGCTTGTAGGATCAACGATGGAATCAACAGAGGAGATGACGCCAGATATTTCTTCATCCAGTTGAATACTGCCTTCGCCCGTAAATTGAAGCCCTGGATGAATATATCGCAAATCATTTTCGTAAACTTGAAATGCAATACTTGAGGAATTTAGCACTCTGCCAGAGACCGGCACAACCGGATGCAAGTCCATCTTTTCGACGAGACTTTTTTGAATTCCGAGAAGCGCAAGCTGAGAAGGTGTCGCTTGCACCGAAGATCTGTTGTCATTGATTGATTGCTCTGGGATTTTATCTGAAACCTTCACAAGTTTCATATGGCAAATAGGACATTCCCCCGCGTGATCCATGTGGATCTGCGGATGCATGGGACATGTCCAATAATAATTTCCATCCAGTTTTGAAATTTGAGGTTTGTCTTTTGATTCCCCTTTCTTCAACAGCGTTTGAGAGATCCAAAGACTGGCTACGACAAGTATTAAAACAATAATAGCGAGATACCATTTATTTTTACTCATGTGAGGACCCTTTATTTGCAAAATACTTTTCAAGTTGAGAAATGGTCTGTTCATATTCTAGGCGAAGCATCAGAGCTTTCATTTTTAGCTCAGGAAATGCTTCCATTGTTTCTCTGTGATCTTGAAGCGTTTCCATATCACGAGGGGCCAAATTATGAACAAGCCGCATTCTTTTCTCTGCTTTGGGAATCAGCTTTTCCTTTAGAGTCAAAATTTGTCTTTTTAAGGAATCCGCTCGACTTAGTAATGTTGCAACTTTGGATTCTATATTTCGCTTTTGTTTTTCAAGTTCGGCCTCTGCTTGCATTCTTTCAGCTCCCGCCATTTCTGAATTGGCGTTTGGCTCCCAGAAGAATACAAAAGGAAGCGTAATTCCCACCATGACTTCGCTGTATTGAGGAAACATGGGTGTTGCTCCCATTTCTCTGTATTTCAAATTCAAATCGGGAAACCACGATGACCTGGCCTCTGATTCCTTGGATTTCATTCTTTCAAGATCAAACTTGAGCGCTTGGATCTGATGGGTTTTTTCAGTGGAAAAAGACTTTGGCGGCAAAGTCAGGGGAGGCTCCTCTGCCTTGATTTTAAAATCAGCCGCATTTACGTTTAACAAATTGGCTAGCACCGCCTGCCTCTCCGTAATTTCTTGATCTTCTGCTTCAATATCATTTTCTAAAAAATCCAGATCGCTTTCGGCCTTCAAAACATGAATTCCCGCAAAGCTGTCAGACCTGGCGGTTGATCTAGCAAGTTTTAAATGATTTTTTATTACCTCTTGCCTTTCAATGAGCAGATTTTTCTTTTCCTGAACGGCCCACAGTGAAAAGTAGGATAGCCTCGCCTCTGCCATAATTTCATTTTCCTTTGCCAGTCGCTTTTCATCTTGGGAAGAAGCTTCAAACTGTCTAGCTGAATGTTCGCTTGTTAACTTTGTAGGAAAAGGGATCATTTGATTTACTTCAAACCCATTGGCAGAAGCGCCAGTATCTTTCATCTGCATTTGATTAATGCCAACCATGGGTGGAGGAATAGAAAGGCCGATGGCTTTAGCTTGAGTTGCGTCAGATTTGAAAACCTCGACTTTGAGGTCCAGGTTCTGTTCTTTAACTTTAGCAAGGAAAGTATTGAGGCTCATCTTGTCTTGCGCCATAGAGGCCTGAGAAATGACAAAGAAAACGAAAAAAGCGAGTTTTGCGGTCATATTCATACCTCTTAATACGAGATTCGATGGACGTTTGTGACAGTGATTTATCTCAAATTATATCTACATGAAATAACTGGATTTTTTGACTATTTATTATTTTATGTCACAATTAGGCTCTAAGTTTCGTATTACTGGGTGTGAATGACAAAAAAGAACGAACTGACAGAATTGTTGGACGAGGAGCTTATGAACCTTTATCAAATGGGTGATTTTGCTGCGTTTGAAATTCTTTATCATCGGCACTCGTCACGCGTGCATACATACCTTAAGAAAAAGGTTGCTGTCGACGTAGCCCCAGAGCTTTTGCAGGAAGTTTTTGAAAAGCTTCATAAATCAAGAGACAAATACGCATCACAATATCCCTTTTTGCCATGGCTTTTTACAATTGCAAGAAACACAGTTACTGATTTTTTTAAGAAGGCGGAGACTAAAGTCACTCTGGCTTCAAAATCAAATCCACTTTTATTAGAAAACCTAGCTGTGGCAACCAATGAAGCTTCATTTAATTCTAATGTAACAGAAGCTCTTAATTCTCTGCCTCACGATCAGAAACGAGCCACTGAGCTTCGCTACATGAGCGATTGGTCCTTTGAAAAAATCGCCGTTAGTATGGAAACCTCTGAGGAAAATGTCCGAAAGATCATCAGTCGAGGAATCAAGAAAATCCGTAGCGTCTTTGGCGAAAAAGGAGGTCTTTAAATGAATCCAAAATTAACAGAGAAAAAATGGATGGAAGACTTCAAGGACTTTGTTAGCTCTGAAGGAACACCTATTCCTGAATACGTTTCAAAAAATATTCTCGGACGTATTCATAAAGCAATGAATCCTTCATCCTGGTTTGTATTTGCAAAGCTCTTTGGAATCCATTTAGTAGTTGGAACACTATCCCTTGGTGTTTGTAATCAATTTGGTCTCAATCCTTTTAATACAAATTTCTCCTTGTCCGATTATTTTATGAAACTGGGACACTCGGCCTGCATGACATTTTGCGGATTTCTTTTTGTCGGCCTCAGTGTATCTTTAGCCGCAGTAATTTTGAATAATGAGGAGTTCAGGACTTTACGAAGAAATTCTTTGCTTCAAGTTTTTGTTTTGGGACTGTTTTCTCTTGCGGTCTTCATTGCCGCAGGTGCAGAAATCTTTTTCACCATAGGACTCTTTTGGCTTATTGGTGCAATGATTGGTGGAATGCTCCCAGTAGTCATATTCAATTCTAGGTTAAAACTTAATTAGGAAATACCTATCGCTTCCGTTACCATTCCTTTCTCGACTTCGGGCTTTGGTGAGTTCAAAGACATTCTCGCCCCACACCACGGCCTTACTCCGGCACTTGAAACTTCCCCAAATAAGAGAGGGGTGACTCTGATACTTTAGAATCAGAAGATTCTATTTCACAAAAATGCCTGTTGATTAGCTAACCGGACTTCCTTTGAATAGATTCATCCAAATAGATTTGGGAGCACTGACATATCTCTTAGTTCGCAAGTGGAAATTCCTTTCCATTTACTGACCTTATGAAAGAAGGTAGATCAGTAAGAGACTCATCACCAGTGGCCAAGTTAAGACTTTCATAACCCTCTGTCTTAAGAATTGATGCTACATCAATTCCTGTGAGTTCGCTCTGTAAGTGATAATCAATATAGATTGGAGTATTGGGAGCAATTCGTGCATCTAAAAAATCCTGCATATTTTCAAAAACAGCTATTTTCTTTTTAAGGTCTCTGGCTCTAAGCTTCCAGGTGGCTCTAACAAGTTCATCGTCGTCGATGAGAGCAAGATCATAAAATATTTCATCCGCGATTATAAATGGAACTGTAGCTGCCATTTGTTTGGGAAGGATTTTAATTCCGTGTTGCTTAGCCATGGCGACAACCCTATCTTCATCCGCCCTACTCGTAACAAGCACAGAACGGCTCTCGATACTAAGAGATCTAATAATTTCAATGCCGTTTGCTTCATCGCCTTTTAATTCAAAATCGCAAAGAACAAAAAACGGGATTTTACTTTTGGCTTTTTCAATCCAATCCTTCAACGCACTCAACGTATTAAAATGAATTAGCTTAACTTCTTTTATATTTTCAAATCTTCGATCCCAAATGCTATGAACCGATTCATCATCATCCAAAGCAAGAACCGTAGTTCCTTTGGCAATTCTGATTTCCTCACAGAACCACTCGGGTCTTTCGCCAACGGGTATTTCAATTGTTACCCATGTGCCTTGTTGCACTACGGACTCAATTTTAAGCGAACCGCCCCACCGTTCAACACATTGCTTGGCGTGAAACAATCCAATTCCGTTTCCGTCCTTATCAAAGGACTTCCCAAGCTCACCAAGTTGAGGCAACACATTGGCGGGAATTCCTTTTCCATTGTCCTTTATTACGATCCTAATTTTCCCTGAGTTCGATTTAAGACTGACAGATATTATTCCGTTTTCACCACAGGCTTCTACTGCATTATTTACCAGATTAGAAGTCAATCTCTGAAATTCAACTTGGTTTGCCTTAAAGAAAACTGCTTGGACATCGGGTTGGGCAATTTCTTCTATCAATATATTCTTAAGATGAAAATATTTTTTCCTAAGTTCTGAAACAACACTTTCAATTGTCGTGATAGCATGCACGTCGTCAGTCTTGCTAGACTCCACAATAAGCTTACCCGAATCATCTAGCTTTATTTTTTCTGTTTTCTTATTCTGCTGAAGCAAATTATTTGCAATATCCTTAATTCGATTGATTGCCTTTCTTGCTAACACACGGGTGTCTTCAGGTAGAACAGATAGGTCTTGTTCCATGGCTGCTAACGACGCCAATGGCGATCTGATGTCATGAGCAACCTGGGAGGCAAGGCGACCTAACTCAGCCTGCAAAAGCAACTGCTCTCTTTCTTTTATTCTCGCCTTGATATTCTCTTCTAATCTGTTTATCGCACCAGAAATTTGTCGATACTCTTCGGTTTTAGATTTCTCACCCTGATTCGGTAGATGGCCGGAGGAGCCTATTGCATTGATATCAATATTATCTAACTGACTACTTAGTCTCGAAAATTGTTCGATAGCTGGAGATAAATTCTTCTGCACAGATAATCTCGCAACTCTGAACATAAAGTAGATCGTTGCGACGATAAATAGTAATAGTGCCACCAGTAGCAATCCAAATTGGACAATGCTTTTTGAAACGACGCTATTTACATCTTTGACTACAGATTCTCCGTCTGCTCCTACGTAATTGCTAGGTACAACTCCAATAAGCTTCCAGTTGAGTCTATTAATGGGAGCGGAAAACAATGTAAAGGCATCGTCTGGTTTACTTATGACGACTGCCTTGGAAGCTCGAGAGAGACCATTATTTTCTATCGCATATGTCTTGGGATCGAAAGCAGACTCAAGTAGGCTTGTCACACGATCGCCAGATACCATTTTACTTAGATCTTCTAGGAACGGAGTTGCCGCAGGTACCTGTTCCCAGTTCTTTCCTTGAATTCTGCTGCCGCGCTTACCAATGATCTCACGCTTGTCATTTATTAAATAAAAGACGCACTTGTCGCAGTAGGGAGTAGTTAGCAGGTTGCTCACTATGTCAGACATTACAACATCTACACCTGCAACCGCACCACTCATTATAGAAGTATTTGAAATTGGACTGGCAACAGTAAGAACTAGATCGTTGCCTCCTGCTGTAAAATAGGGAGAAACCCAAACAGTTTTATTTTCCTTCATTGCGGATTGAAACCATGGCCGGGTTCGAGGATCAAAATCCTTGGGAATCATCGGGCTCGACGGAAATACCATAAAGTTTCCGAATTGTGTACCTAGGTAGATCCACTTTAAATCTGGATCTTGAGAGTGCAGACGTTTTGTCGTTTTTCCAAATTGCTTCCATACCTTTTCAAGAGCCGTAATCTCTCGCTGATCATTCAACTTAATTTGAGGAGATTCAAATGTTACTGGATCCGTATAGCCCTGCTGCTGTCCAAGAAGATTAATTAATTTCCCTCCAGGGAAGAATTCTCGTTCTAATGGAAAGGTTTCATTTCTGAGTACTTCAGATCTAAAATTATTCGTTGCAGAAATAAGATCTGAGAGAGCACTTTCAGCCGATCCAAGAATACGATTGATATTTCCAGCTGCTTGTTCAACGGATGTCCGCACTAACTCATTATTTCTTTTTACAAGAGCTTCTGTAGTATTACTTTTTACTGCATTGAGCTCATTTAAACTTGGTCTGAGAATAAACCATCCAATAGAAATGGCTGCCACTACAATTAGGCCAGAAGAAATGAGTACAGTGCTTTTAAAAAGCCTGCTTAAGGTTCGTTGAACGAGAGTTTGAAGTGTAACGGTTTGAGCTATTGGCTTCATGCATCTCCTCCGTTAAACCATTCGACAACCTCTGAAGAGCTCTCAGGCAATTCCCCAGCTGTAAAATGATCCGAGAAGTCGACTTCAACAAATTTTACTTTTTGAGAAGCGTTTTTGAAATACTCGTCGACAAATCCAACCACTGGATCACTTTTTAGGTAAATTATTTTTGTGGGTACTGACACTTTGATTTCTGCGACCGCCTTAGACACCTCTTTGATTCTAATTCCCATTCCCTTTACAGCCGCAGGTAATTGGACAGCTGAACACGGGGTGATCCAACAAATTTTTTCAATCTGATTTCCAAGGATATTGATCCACGCCGTTGATAATTGAGCTCCGAAGCTGACACCTCTGATAAACCGAATATTTGAACTCAATCCACTTTCCACTACTAAATTAAATAATGAGCTCATTGATTCCAATATTTCATCAATGGAATTTGACCATTTTGGAGTTACGCAAATGACCCCAATTCCAGCTTTCGATGCAGCAGAGATAAACTTGGTATGAGTCAGTGCATCTCCGGTGTAGCCAGGAAAAGTTACGGCGTAATCTTGGCCTTG
>JBBQPV010000018.1:0-11604 GCA_038216925.1 Bdellovibrionia bacterium | reverse complement strand
ACTTCCACATCTGCGTTAAACTCTTTAAAGGTCTTTTCCAGTGGAACGCCATTTTCATAAGTCTTAATAAATGGTCTTGGTCCATTTAATTTCATAGATTCCAGGTAGGACTCCAAAAACGTAGACTTTAAAAACCGAAGCTCGGTGGGAGAAAACTTTCTGTTCAAGTATGTGTGGGCTGCCTCAATCAATCTAATTTACGCTCTGACGGTACGTGCGACTGATCATGGGATGAATTTGATCGGTTGGTCCAACATCACTATCTGGGTGATAGACTATGACTGTGATCGGTTTATCCAAAGACTTAAAACCATGAAGGAAGCGTTCCTTCAGGTAAAAAGCCTGCCCTTCCTCCAGCGTAAATTCATCGCCGCTAGTAGTTTTGCATATCCCTGCTCCCGAATAGACGTATCCCAAACGAATTGTTGGATGTATGTGCATGGTCTGATTGACGTCCTTGGGGAAATAAAGCTGCTGAAGCGTGGGATCACCCAGTCTAACCGGTGGGACCAGCTGAGTTGTAGAGCAGTTGTCAATGTAACATAGCCGACCCTGTTCCTCAATTGGTCCTCCGATACTAAATAATCCACGGTAGCCGCAACGCTCAATTAATACGGCCCGACCATCGCCGCTGAGCAAGAAAGGCCCAGGGACTGAAAAATGCATTCCCGTTGATAAAGTCAAATCTTGGGCGCCTTTTCTTTGTACGGTCATTGTGCCGCCAACAATAAACCCAAAATAGGTACTGTATCCGTGAGGAAATTCTTGTTCCTGTTTGACAACCCCATGCATAATCGATGGGTACATGGATTCTGTAGCATCAAATATTATTCCTGAAGTCAAAATTTTAGTTTGGAAACCCATGGGTCGTCCTTGTTAAAGTCATTACTAGAGGCTGATTGCAGTCTATTATCAAATAGGAACGGCACAAGAGATTTTTTATATGAAAGATGATTCTCGTCTACAAACATACAGAAAACTGAAAAGCAAGGCGAAGAATCTAGCTAAAGCTATACTTAAAACTGAGCTAAGAGGTCCCGCGAATCCGCAAATTCAATATTTCTTGGACCAGGCTAAACATATTGAGAAGTTTTCCATTGAGAACTGTTCAGATGTTGAGGGTGGCATTGCAGGAGAAATAATGGACGCGCTCTGCTTGTTGATGCCAGAATTTATTTCCGGAACCCTTACCTCAAGCCAAACTCTTTTTAAGCTCAATATCGCATTACCTGGCTATTGGTATAAACTTATGACCCTACCACCCATGGGTGAATACGCAACCCTTGCTGCGGAATTCATTCTTTCAGACGAAAAACTGTTCACAAATTCTATTCTAGAATTGGGTTCGGGCGTAGGTAATTTAACATCTTTAATAGCTCACAAAGCCCAGGACTATGTTCGCACCGACAAAGAATCAAAACTCTTAAATAAAAGATGGGCAGTCCGTGAAGAGGTTTACGATTTTAATTATGGTGGCGCTTGGAAAGGCCAGAATTTGGTTGTGGCGGTGAACGCAGTTCACTGCGCAACAGATAAAATTAAGACCTTAGAACATATTTACTCTATGTTAAAGCAGGGTGGGCAGATACTTTTATCGGAGGGGCAAAGTCCGGTATGTGCTGGGGAGCCATGGGCTCTAAATTTATTATTTGGTCTTTATGATGGTTGGTGGGACAGAGGTGGGTTTTTAGAAAGAGGGGTCTGGACTACGTATCTCAAAAAAGCAGGATTTAAAAAAATCTCTTATAGAGCGTTGACGGCGGGGGAGTATGACTTCGGGGGAATTATCTGGGCAGAAAAATAGAAACTCTTAAGGCTTATATTGCCATTTTTGTTTTTGGCGGCGGAGTTCTTTTGGGAACGCTATTCTGTTTAGACAGTAGAGCGTATTGGCCTTTTGGTAGCTATGGAATGTACTCATTTATTTTGGATCAAAACAAGTTTTTTAAGGAGTATGCCGCCGTGGGTGTGTGGCGAGAAGGGGAAGAAGTTATTGAAAAAAACTTACTTTTGGAAAACCTTCTAGATCCATTTGACAGGTTGAGTTTGCGAAGGAGCCTGAAGCGTCTCATAGACCGAGGCAAGATTGAAAAATTACGCATTGGAATTAAATTGTTATTAAAAAAGAATCGTAAAGGCCTAGATAATCTCGTCGCCTTTAAGATCTATGAAGATGTCTGGAATTTTAAGAGTGAATCAAATTTCAAAAGAGGTCTTCCAGATTTGAGAACTTTAATTATTGAGGAAAAACTAAATTGAGAGCCCGATGGGAAAATTTTTGGTTTGCCTCGGCTGACCCGCTAGACCTGGCGGTGGCAAGATTTCTTTTTTTTGGGATAGTACTCATCTTCTTCCAAAATTTTATGAATTTAAAGTGGGCCACGGTGCCAATGGAATTATGGCAGCCAATTTCTTTTTTTAGGTTCACGGCATCCTTAAGATTATCGGAAAGCGCCGTGCAAAATATTATTTATCTTTGGAATGTGGCCACTCTGTTTGCCTGCGTGGGCTTTATTACTCCTGTGAGCGCCTCGGTGTCGGCTCTGCTTTCCACCTACTTAATTGGACTAGGATACTGTTATGGAAACATTCATGCAGATGGACCAATGGTCATCATCATTTCTTTTATTCTTGCCCTAAGTCCTTGCGCGAATGCATTCTCTTGTGATGCCGTCATAACAGGGGCTACGAAAAGGAATAAAGAAATTCCCATTTGGACTTTTAAATTAATTTGGTTGGTTTGGAGTCTTATGTTTTTCTCAGCGGCTTTATGCAAGCTCAAATTCTCGGGACTTTCATGGGTCACTACAAATAATTTGAGAGACTGGATAATTTTTAATCACTACAATTACTATTTTCGGAGAAACGGCTGGGACATTGGCCTTTTCATTGCTCAATTTCCGCGGCTCTGTCAATTTGCCGCTGCTGCAGTCATCGCAATGGAACTCAGCGTACCGATGATTTTGATTTCTTCCCGGCTGAGGCGTCTCATCGTGCCTATGACCCTGTTTTTTCAGATTGCGTGCGCCTATGTCTTATTAGTAGATCTTAAGACGCCATATTTGGCGTATCTGTTTTTTGTACCCTGGAGAAAAGTATTCAACCAGGTAAAAAAGTTCTTGAACCTGCCTCTTGTCACGGGTTTATTGGTTTTCATTTTGTGCGGAACAGCGTCTGCCGCAAAATCTGCGCCGGGGGCTTTTCATTCCAAAATTATGAACTTGGATCTGACAGTTGCTCCAGGTGTATTCAATCCCAAAGAGGCCGAAAACTTTGTTCTACCGTATAGGCAGAAACATCAGGACCTATTTAAAGATAAAGTTGTGTTTGAAATAGGAACGGGATCGGGCATCATCAGCCTTTATGCGGGTAAACTTGGCGCAAAAAAAATAATAGCATCGGACATAAACCCACAGGCCATCGAAAATGCAAACCTCAACTTTAAGAAAGCAGGACTTGATAAACTTACAGAGACCAAGTTGGTAGACAAATCAAACAGTGGTGCGTTCGTCGCCATTTCTGAAACTGAAAAGTTTGACGTCATTATTTCCAACCCACCCTATAGTTTAGACTTAGATGCAAAAGAAAATAATGCATTGGCTGACAATGGAAGTTTGGGTCCATCTATCGTGCAAGGACTTGTTAAACATCTACAGCCTGATGGCACCGCCATTCTTTTGTATCGCACCACGTTTTATCAACAATTCATGGTGGGCTATGCAAAACACTTTGGTTACCAAGTTTCATACTATGATGCTGATTTAATTCTACCCAACGAATATGAAGCCTTGGCAAATGCGTTAGGAAAAATTTTCGCACATAATGTCCACATTGATCCGTCAGAAGTGACGTTCCACTGGAAAAAAGAATGGTCCAAAGGATTTAAACTTAATACCAAAGATAACTTGTATCCCGGATTGATCATTATTAAATTGAAGAGCGCTAGCCATTGAAAAATATTTCACTGGTTATTTTCGGGATTATTGTTGCATGCATTTTAGCTGAGTCGGGTTTAAGATTTTATTTTTCAAGACACATCAATTATGACATGGAGATGTGGAAGTATGCGACTACTCTGAAGAGACCTGTTTCTGATAAGCGTGTGCATGTTCACTTGCCAAACAAGTCAGAGCTGCTCATGGGAGTTAAAGTTAATATTAATTCTCAAGGTATTCGAGATCATGAGTACACGTACACAAAACCCAAGGGTATTTTTAGGATTTTAGCTATTGGGGATTCTTTTACGCTAGGTTGGGGCGTGAGCGAGGACCTCACCTTCCCAAAACTTCTTGAACAGATGTTTAATCAAAATTCTGCAAGAAAGACCGAGGTTATCAATTACGGAGTGGGCAACTATAATACAGAACAAGAACTAGCAGCGTTCTTAATTGATGGGGTTAAGTATCAACCCGACCTAATTCTTTTGGGAATTTATATTAACGACGCAGAACCCGTTCAAAACAACTCCCAGGATTTTTTCACGAAGCATAGTTATTTTGCTGCCTTTGTCGCGCAAAGGTATTTTCAGCTGAGAAGCATCTTCAGTGCTAAATACAAATATGGTCAATACTATAAGCTTTTCTATCAGGGAGAGTTATGGGATGCCTATACTAAGGTTATTGATGACTTCGCCATCCAAACAAAGAAGCGAAATATTCCCATGTTGGCTGTCATTTTGCCCGACCTCAGGGATCTTTCCCGGAACATATTTGAAGTTGAAAATCATAAAGTTTTACAAAGATTTTCGGATAATGGAGTCACCGGTGTAAGTCTATTTAATGCATTTTCTGGCATTAAAGAAAGTACAGTTTGGGTTGCTAAAGACGATCCCCACCCTAACGTCTTAGCACATAAAATTATTGCAGATCACCTGATTACTGATATAAGAAATATTTTGAATTGGAGCAGAAGTGAAAAATAGTCTAACTGAATTCTGTATTGATTTCTACTCTTACGCAAAGTCTAGAAAAAAACTATTCTTAATTCCCATAATTGTCATACTACTTCTTGTGGCAACCCTTATGATCTTTGCTGAGTTTGCTCCTGTTGTCTCACCATTTATTTATACTCTTTTCTGAGAATGAACACCCGTCATCGAATCATTGCAGATTTGATTATTGTTGTCTGCACAACTACTCTCGTTTTTTTAATCGCAGAAAAATTCTATTCTCGTTGGTCTGGAAGCTATCGCTATAAATATGCATTTCATGATGAGTTTCCTTGTTTTAGTTTTAACTCACTCTTGGGTTCAGGCCTTAAACCAAACTGTCAATCAATTTGGCGACGTCAACAAGGGAACACAGAGATTTTTAATGTTCATTTTACTACAGATAAGGATGGAAGAAGGTTAGTCCCACGGAATGGAACAAAGGATGAGGGTGCAATTTTTTTTGCCGGCGGATCTGACATTCTCGGTTTGGGCGTGAATGATGACGAGACGCTGCCCTATTTTTTCCATGAGAAATCCAGAAAACAAAAAGCAATTAATTTAGGTGGAAATGGCTATGGGCCGCAGCAGCTCCTCGCCGTGCTGGAGCGAGGTGCATTGGTGGAAAAGAGTCCCGTTGTTAGAAACGCAAAGATGATCTATTTTTTTTCCAACGCTCAAGTTCGACGGGCGGTTGGTGCCTGGCAGGTTTCAGGTATTTTTGGAGCACATTTCCCATATTACAAGTCCGATGGCAATGGTGGAGTCGTGTGGGCCGGAGACTTTGAGAGTGGAAGACCCATTGTGGGTTTTATTTATAAGGTTATTAAGAAGAGTAATATTCTCGTAGACCTATATCAAAGAATTTCAAAACTTCAGAAATTAACCAATGAAGATGTCAAACTGACAGCTAAAATTATCATAGCCGCAAAACGAAAATTTCAGCAGATATGTGCAAATTCACGATTTTTTGTTGTAGTCATGCCAGGCACGAGTACCAGGCTGACTACAATTTTGAAAAGCCAATTAGATTCAGAAAATATTCCCTATTTTGATTATTCGGATTTACTCGACTTTTCTCAACCTAAGTTTATAACCAAAGATTCGCATCCAACGGCATTGACGAACAGGATCATAGCTGAAAGACTTGTGGAGGATCTCAGGGTCCGAGGCGAGGCGTTCTGAAAAATAGAATTTTAGTTTCATTTTTTTTATTAGTTGGCGCGGGGCTATTGGCTGGTCCCTTAAATGAAATGAATGGTTACCATTTAGATGATTTTAAGGATTTCACCAAATCTTGGACACTGGTGACGGTGAGATTTCGAGAAGATACTAGAGAAATGAGATTTACCTACGCTAATGATATCGCAATGAAGGCCCTTAATTCTAAGTCCAAAGAATATCCGGATGGCTCTATCTTTGGGAAAGTCGCTCTCATTTCAGAAGTAGATCCGGCATTCACTAGTTCGATGGTTCCGTCTGGGGCAAGACGCTACCAATTCATGGTGAAAAATCGTAAAAAGTTTAAAGATACAGATGGGTGGGGATTTGTGCTTTTTGATGCTGCGGGAAATATTTATCCTGAAAAGCAAGAAACCCAAACAATCGCATGCTTAGCTTGTCATCGGTTGGTGTCGCACGTAGGAGGAATATTTTCTAAACCCCTTACATTATCACCTTATGCGCGAACCAAAGAATCGGCAGCTGAATCAAAAGTTTTATCCACCGGTGTTAAATTTGAAAATTTAAATTACGCGGAATTAAGTGACGATATAAAAGCGCACATTCCCAAAGATATTAAATTAGTGCGGCAACTCAAAGGAAAATTGGAGGAGGCGATCTTTCAGGGGACCCTTGATGAAATTAGACCGGTTCTATCTGAAGAAGTTTTTAAAACAAATCTCCCCGCCCTCCTCATTTCAAAAAGCAAAAATCAATATTCTGTAGTGTATTTAGATAAATTAAAGGAGTGCGACCGAGGAAAAGGCATGCATGCTTTTTGGAGCGTAATGGGTGAACGTAAACCCCTAGAGCTTACGTATTGTTATGGCGAAGCTTCAAAATGATCATAAATGTACCTCTCATATTAATATTGCTCTTAATCATGTGTTCTTGCCATACGCTGCAGTCCTCTAAAGAAAAAAATATAAGCCAAGACATTCATCTGTCCAAATTAGGTCCAGACAAAATCGGAGATAGAGTGTTCTTGTCTTCGGACCGATTTTTTATAGTGAAGGTGATTGGAAAGATGGATCATGGACATGCGGAAAGTTTCATAAAAAATAAGCAAGTTCAAATTAGAGAATTGTTCCAAAATTATTTCGATCCTTACGGGGGGAATATTCAAAAAAGCCAGGAATGTTTACAAGGGAATAAAACGGATGATGTTCTTAGAGTGGACAATCAAGGAATGTATTGGTCTGCCAGCCTATGGGCAACTCCATTGTTGGTCTATGGAATTTGTGATGCTAATCAAAATATCTATCAGAGCCTTCTCACTTTGAAATACTGTGAAAGTAATAAAACTATGTATGACGTGAGAATGTTTTATCCAATTGCCGAAGTCGCAACGCCGACTGCCCTAAGTTGCCTGTGATTAAAACAGGAATAATTCTAGTATTTGGTGTTCTCTGTTCTGGTCTAAACCTACTGGCAGCTACTAACTACGTCGTAGGATGCACTATTTATAACGAAAAAATGGAAATCTTAAGAAACTATCCAGCTAACATTTGTGTGTTTTTTCCCAATGGGAATTATCTGAAATCCGGCACCGATGGTTTATCGATGAGGAACAGCCAAAATGAGCCAATATGGAGCATGAAGGGGGTGTTTCATCATCAAATAAATCTTTCCATAGATAACAAACACATTTTAGCCATGACGTCCGTCATAGCAAAATCTGAAGATGAAAAGGTACGTTATGACAAGCTAGTCGTAATAGACTTGAACGGTCATCTAGAGCGTGCTTACGATTTTTCCGAACACGCACAATACCTGGGTAAAAAATTACCAGGCCTCTGGGCTCCGTCAGGCGTAGAGCCCGTTAAATGGGAAATGAGTCATTTTAATAGTTTCTATGAAATACCGCAGAACAAAATTAAATCCAGCAGTTTTAAACAAGGTGGGTACATCGCAAACTCGCTTTTTTTTGGAATTTTTGTATTAGATAAAGAGTTAAAAAACGTTCTATTCCATTTTTCATATAATAACGCTCAGGACAATTATATTCACGATGTCCAGGTAGATAAAAATGGCTACTTAATGATTTTCAATAATAAAAATGCGGTGGGTAAAAACCAAGACACTTATTCATCCATAGATATCTTTGACCCAATAGAAAAAAAAATATTATATAAATTCAGCTCCAAGCCCAGGCAAATGTTTTACTCTGATTACTGCGGAGGAGTTCAAAGGCTGGAGAATGGAGAAATCCTATTTTCAGATTTTAGGAATAGATTTTATATTTTAAACAGAAAGAATGAAATTAAACGATATTTTGAAACGGCCACAATTGATGGGGACGGAAGGTTTATTATGCGTCCACTTCAACAAGTGAAGCAGTTTGACCTAACTGAATTTCTGAAGAATAATTCCGGCCTATAGAATTAGAAGGTAAATTTACTAGTAATGGTAAAATATGTTTTCTGTTCACGGGACTTTTCATTTTAAACAATAGAGCATCAAAATGGTAATGGAGAGTGGCGGCCGCCAATGCCAAAGGAGTTGTTATCGAGGAGATAGCTTCTCTGTGGAGAAACCCTCGCGGCGGCATCCAACCCAACATATCGTCATTAAATAGGATCAAAACTGTCCCGGCCGCGACGAATGCAATTGCAGGACTAATTTGTAATCGGCCCTTTGGTGAAGCTATCTTATTGTAAACAAAATAGTACTCTGCCCCGTGGAGCGCCGCCCGCGCTGACGCACATGCAAAGGACACAAAAATAAAAGGATAAAAAAGAAAGCGCATCATAAAATAAGTTTTATTGCTTGAGGTGCTATGTGGATATCTCGTACTTATTAATATTAAACCCAAAGCGCATAGTAGGCAAATTCCTAAAGACATTTGGTTGAGAGTTGTCGACCATCTAGGCAACTGTTTGAATAAGACAAATAGAAACTGAGTCCACATCATTGTAAAAATGAGAGACTTTTCCATTTGCTCCAATCTGCGAACTTTAATTTTTTGTGAAGGTAACAATGAATGCCGGCTTTCTAGTTGCCGGTTATAGAGCATGGAGATGCCATAGTCCTGTGCATAGCTGTGATGCATGCCCATGAGAAAAAATACAGAGAGGACAAAGTGTTTCACGTGCATGCCTCCGTAGAGGCTTCCAAGATTGCGTTGACCTACTAATGTGAAGGCAAAAATAAAAAAGAAAACAAATAGCCATCTAACGTGGAAATAGGGAATCTCTGATTCTCTGTCTTTGAGCCAAGACTTGGCAGCAGGATTAAATAAAATTAAAGCAAAGGTAAAATAGACGTGGATCTGGTTGAAGAAGACGATGCTCCGAGTTGTCACCAGCCATCTCCGCTCTGAAAGTGAAAAGCCTCCAGTGGTAAAGACCTCCACAATGCAGACTAGAGCAAATAATATTGGGAGCAGAAGATTGACGGTTTCCTTATTTCCGTCAAATAATGAAATACGTTTTATCCCCACTACTTCCCTCTCAGACTTAGTAAGAATGTCTGGACTTACCCGGGTCCGGACACTATACATTTTAAATGTGAAACCCCAGTTATGCGTTCAAGTTCCTGATTTAAAATTCAATATCTCAAGACTGCGCTTCTTGTTGCAGGATCTGGAATCGAAGAAACCTATAGACACTTTCCCCAACAGCGGTACGGGATTTGGCTGGTCACTGACGTCAACAAAAAATAAACCGTGTTTTGCCACATCCAAAATTGACCCGCAAGAAGCGGCTAAAGTTCCCCTCAATGAAATAGTATATCCCACGCTTCACCTTTCCGAATACGCAAAACTTATCCTTCTGGAGTTAGCAAAAAAAAATTTCTTTGTTGCTAGGGTAAGGGTGCTCGCATTAGGCCCTAAGTCTAAAATGTCATTCCATGTTGACGAAGCTCAAGCGGCAAACACGCCTACTTGGAGGCTTCATATTCCATTAAAAACCAACACCAAAGCAAAATTGCAATGGAAGGTGAATGGCAAGCTTCACGAGCGCCATCTTCCGGCGTCAGGAAACGCGTTCTTAATAAACGTTTCTGAGATGCACAGGGCAGTAAATTTATCAGCTCAGCAAACAAGATATCACTTGGTTATGTCACTTTTAAACAAAGTTGATGTATGAAATATGTAATTAATCCAAACTTAATATGTATAAAAAGTGATGTAGAGTCATTGACGTTTTCTCACTATGGAAACATATTTGTTTATAATTCCCTTGCTCCCCAAGTCACTCTTCAGCTTCTTGGGATTCTTGGACGCCCCATTACTTTAGAAAAGTTGTGTCACCAAATGGAAAGGGTATCTTCAAAGTTAGTACGTTCAGAACTGAAAAGATTAGTGTCAAATTTTTACGTCTCTGAATTGAAATCCCGGGGTAGGCCGGGGATGGAACCACTGTCTCCTCTTTTACATCACATCAGAGATCCCAAATTGGCCCTAGCGATTGAGGCCAAATTAAAAAAAAGTAAGATTGTAATCGTAGATTTGGTGGGTTTTTCAAAATGTGTAAAAGATGGTTTAAAGAAAATGCATTTTAAGAATACTGTGGTTACTGACATGCCCAAGGGAAATTTCCCCAGGTCGGATTTATCCATAGTGATAGGAAGCTCCGCACACAAATTACAAATTTCAAATCTCAATCAAATATTCAAAAGGCTCAAGAAAACCTGGATGCTCGTTTCAGTCGATCATTTTGGTGGAATAATCGGCCCTACATTTAGCCCCGCTGGCGGTGGCCCTTGTTTTGACTGTATTTTGGATCGTAGTCATAGAAATTATGAATCAGAGTCTGGTGACGGTGATTATTTAGATCATATAAAATCCAATAAACTTTCTATATCATCTCCGGATCTTCACGGACTAAGTCTTAGTCTTGGACCTTTCATTGCTATTGAGGCCGCCAAAATCGTATCCGGAGTATTGAGACCCCTTACTACTGATGGATTTGTAAAATTTGATTTTATGAATTTTAGAATGAAATTCATTCCGTGCGGCCGCTCTCCAACGTGCCCGAGTTGTTTAGCATGAGTTATATCAGTAGGGGTTTTGGAAAACTAAAAATACACCATAGAAATCTTTCTGCCAGTGTCCCTTTGGGGTCTTACTATTATACTGCGCACATAAAGCCAAATGGCTTCGGTGGAGCCTTGCATTTTAACAAACATGGCGCAATGATGGCCGCAGCCGGTGAGGCAATTGAGCGCTACTCCTCTAATTTAACAGAGCCCGATATTTCAAAAAAGACCTACAACGAACTAAATCTTAAAAAAATAAATGCTCTTGATCCCTCCTCCTTTAAAATATTTTCGGAAACACAGATAGCTCAATACTCCCAAGAGCTTTGCAATCTTGATAGAAATTCCGCACAAGACTGGATCTGGGCAAAAGACCTAGTAAAAGGAAATTCAAATATCTTGTTGCCATTTGATTTTTTTAAAATGAAACCTTCCCGACTGCCTCTGTACTATTGGGGCAATTCAAACGGTAC
>JBBQPV010000017.1:0-11658 GCA_038216925.1 Bdellovibrionia bacterium | reverse complement strand
AATTGGCTTGGGCACCTGCCACAGCAAAACGCTGAAAATATTTGCCTGAATCTGGGTTCCACCATCAAATCGTCTCGAAGAAGGACCGCTCATCCCTGAGCTTAGGAAAATCCCTTCCGTGGGATTTTCTTTAGTCCTTCTCCTCAACATTTGATGATTGAACCCTAGATCAGTTTTCTGTTTAGACGATTATAATAGATCAGAGGCAAACCTTAGGCTTCTCATTCCGGATTTTGCCTCTGATCTTTCTAAATGTTTTTGATCTTGGACAGGCGTCAGGCCATGAGGTTTGGGCTAGGGAGACATGGATGTAACATAGGTCTCCCTCAGAGCCATGGATGGCTTCCCAAACCGAATGGCCTGAGGACTGCGACAAGGTCAAAAATAAGTTAATTAGTTCATGTGGGCGGCTAGGCCGTGGGAAACTTGAGAAGCGGCCATCCCGTCACCCATTCTTGTCATCTCTTCATAAAGAGCGTTTTTGTTGGGTGAAACATTAGCAGCAATGATTGTCGGAGAAACCTGAGCAAAAGCTCTCAGGGCCGTATCTAAATCTTCAACGGTATGAGTGGGCATCACTGAACATCTAATCAGCGCAGCGCCTCGAGGTACGGCTGGGTAAACAACCGGAGTTGTGAAAATTCCTAATTTCAATAATGTCTGACAAACACCCAAGCAAACAGAATCATCACCTACAAATACAGGAATGATTGTTGTGGGAGATCCCATGGTGTCTATTCCCAATTGAGCAAGGCCTTCTTTGAAGTAAGCAGCATTTGCTGCAGCTTTGTCCACGCGCTCAGGTTCTTCAATTAAAATTTCCAATGATCTTAGTGCAGCGGCTGCACTGGCGGGAGCAAGTGCGGCGGAAAACATAAACGACCGAGCATTGTGTCTGAGCCAGTCAATAAGAACAGCGGACCCCGCAACAAAACCACCTTGGCTTGCAAGGGATTTTGAGAAAGTTCCCATGATCACATCTGCGGTAATATCAAAGCTACTAGCTGTTCCCCTACCACCTTCACCCACAACTCCTAAACCATGGGCGTCATCTAAAAATGTACGAGCTCCGTATTTTTTTGCCAGGCGAGAGATAACATCGTACTTAGCCATTTTACCAGTCATGCTAAATACACCGTCGGTCACAATCAATTTTCCAGCATCAAGGGGCACTGATTGTAATAGTTTTTCTAAATGGTCCATGTCGTTATGGTTATAAACAAGAGTCTCTGCATCGGAAGCTTTGCAGCCTTCAATTATGCAGGCGTGGTTTTCAGCATCACTGAAAATATAATCGCCTTTTCCTGCAAGAGCGGGAATTGCACCCTGATTGGCTAAAAACCCAGAGGCAAAAACGATAGCAGCTTCAGTTCCAAGAAATTCTGCCAATTTTGATTCTAATTTTTCATGAAGTACTAGGTTTCCATTAAGAAATCGTGAGCCTGTGCAGCCTGTTCCCCAATATTTTACAGCTTCAATTGCAGCGTCAATGACGCGAGGATCATGGGTTAAACCAAGATAATTATTGGAGCTCATCATGACTAGATTTTTGCCCTTGTGGGTCACATTATTTCCAACGCTGCCTTCTAAGGTGCGAAAGAAAGGATAAAGTTTTGCCTGACGAACCATGTTCACGAGGTTGAGACCCTGAAGCTTGGTGAATAATTCCATGAAAAACTGCCTCCGCTTAAATTGAACCCTGAAAATACATCAGGTTAATGCCTTGCACAACTATTAATTGACTGACCTCTGGAGAGGTGCTTTTTTATAGACTCTGTACACTTTGTTCTGTTTTCCACCCATGGCTTTTGACAGCTCATTCATAGGTCCATTATTTGCTAATACCCAAGAGATTTCGCAGTCTTCGTACGGTAGATCTTTGCATACAGTAAACATTTCCGCAACCAGAGCGCTACCAATTCCGTGGCCCTGATACTTCTTAAGAACTCCAAGCGCATACCCTCGAAATGAGTCCGTAGTTTTAGACCGCTTTAGGTATCGTCCCAGAAGCCCCAACGTCAGGTGACCCTCGCAAGGCTGAATGACATGATTGTAGTTGGGAATCATAAACAGACAGCCAATTTCCTTACCTTCATGCATGGCGTACACCACAATCCGTGGGTCAATAAAATATTTAAACATCAAAACCATTTCATCGATTTGAGACTCAAGAAATTCTTCAAAACCCCAATTATCTTTCAAGGCTTCATTGAAAATTCCGGCAATAATGCGCGCTTCTTTCCGTAATTCTTTAGGATTAACACTTCTAAAATTCAATTTTAATTCACTTCTGGCCTTATTTGAATTTTCTAAAATGGCCTCGGGGCACCCGTTCTGTTTTTTCATGATGTATGTGTAAAGGTCCATGGCCTTAGCCAAGCCGGCTTGAACTAAAATCTCGTCATACTCTTTTGGGTTAAAGGTCATCATGAAGTACGGAGGTAATTCAAAACCTTCCACTAAAATTCCAATATAAGGATCTTCCTGGCGGAAATTAAAGGGTCCTAACATTTCCAAATGGGGATACATTTGGTGGGCTTTATCAAAAAGTGCTTTGGCTGCCTCTGGATGTTTTGGGTCGCACTCAAAGAAGCCAAAGTGCAGACGGGTTTCTTTATCTACGGTGTGGACCTTCACTCCAAGCCGCGCAACAGGTTGACCATTTTGATAAGCTAGAAAAAAATGTTTTTGTGGCGTCCCCAGCTTACCCATCATTGTTTTAACGTGCAGTTCAAGGGGCATAACGTAAAGTGAGTTTTTCTCTTTATAAATAAATCGGGGCAATTCAATAAACGCTTTTAACTGTTTTTTATTTTCAACTTCTACAATTTGAAGTCCTGCGCCCCCAACTACTTTAGAGCTGGTAAATAAATCCTTGTTTTCCGTGGCCATAACTGTAAATTCCTCTGCACATGAAGGAGACTTTAAAAAATGATTGGTTTACAGTATGAATTATCCATTCCCAAATATGTTGCAAGCAAAATTTATCATTCCGCCTCCAAGAAGCTTCCGGCGGTTTTTCCCAATTTACATTTAAGAAAGAACCTCGCCGACCCGAAATTAAACGGTCCTACTTGGGTTAAACTTAAAACCCTCATGTGTGGAATATGTGGAAGCGATCAAAACATGCTCCGAGGGCATGAATCATTCAGCATGGAACCTTACGCTAGTTTTCCTTGTGTGATGGGCCATGAAAATGTAGCGAAAGTGGAAGAGGTAGGCACTGCAGTTTCAGACGTCAAAGTGGGAGATGTGGTTGTGGTGAATCCTGTCATGGGTTGTAAAGTGCATGATCGTTCCCCGGAATGTTCCATGTGCGCCAAAGGACTGGATGCCCTTTGCGAAAAGTTTGCCGATACTACTGGCTTGGGCGCAGGCATGTCCCTTGGTTATCACAAATGCACTGGTGGCGGCTGGGCAGAATATTTCCAAGCTCATAAATGGCAAATACATAAAGTGCCTCCAGGGGTCTCAGTTGAGCGAGCCGTTTTAACCGATCCCTTTTCCTCAGCGATGGCGCCGGTAGCAGAACTTGCCGCTACTCGAGGGAAAGAAAAATTAACCGTATTAGTTTACGGTGCGGGAACTATTGGTCTTCTCTGTGTGGCCTCCATCAAAGCTTTGAAACTGCCCTGGAAAATAATTTTAGGATACCGTTATGAATTCCAGGGAACATTAGGGAAAGAGTTTGGCGCGGACGTCATTGTAAAAACGGGGAAAAAATTCAACGAAGCTTTAGCAAAAGAAGTGGGCTCAACTGTCAGAAAAGTCTCTATTGGTAAACCGGTCATGGAAGGCGGCGTGGACGCTGTCTTTGATTGTGTAGGAAGTCCTCAAACAATTGATGATTCATTGAGGTTTTGTAAAACTGGCGGGAACGTGCTCCTTGTGGCCACATCAAATAGTTTAAATGGTGTAGATCCCGCACCCATTTGGTTTCGAGAAATAAAACTCACTGGAACCTGTATGTCGCGGAACGCTACAGATCCACGAGATGGAAAACAAAAACAAATATACCAAATGGTTTTGGAATCACTGCCTACTGTGGCTGCTGAAAAACTTCTGACCCATACATTTTCTGTTAAGGATTATAAAAGGGCCCTAAGAAAATCCATGGATAAGAAAGGCGAGCCTGTCATAAAGGTCGCCTTCAAGTGGGATTAAACCAGAGGGACGGAAATCAGTCCTGCGGCCATTCTTAAGCCCATATTGGTCACACCTAGTGTGTCAAATCAGTAAACAAGTCTGTCATTTTGACTCTCTATTTACATTGCCTGTGAATGTAGTGCAGGCAGAATGCTAAAGCTTTTATGGCATTTGGCTTGCTTCAAAATTAGTTAGGGAAATACGAGGAGTTGTCAGTGATTAAAACAATTAGTTTACTAGTTCTCATTTCGGTCATCCTTCCAATTAGAGCACTTGCTACGCCACATAGTAGTGTATGCGGACCCCAAATGCTTCTCACCTATGACATGAAAAAGACTTATTTTACGGACATTGGAAAAGCCATTGAAGACTCAGTGGGATTCCGAGGTTTGGTTTATAAACTAAATCGACTTCCAAAAGGGCCGGAAGCTGAAGCGGAAGCCGCTAAGCACGGAATGTTCTACTGGCGTCAAAATATCTACCTAGTTAAATCCAAAGCAGAAGCAGAAGCCCATGTTCAGTTGGAGCCCAACCTCGGCAACAAAGGCATGTACATTGTAACCGATGTAAACTTAGATGAAATTTTTAAAGAGGCCGATGTCTCTAAAATTTCCAACGAAGAGGTCAAAAAAGTTTTTGCTAGTTTATTTGCCGGTGGCCAAGTCAAAATGTTTGAACCAGATGATTCAATAAATCCAGAAGACTATGTAAAGCCCACATTTGACAAAGATAAAAAACTCATTCCAGGAACTAAAATAAACTTAGTCAGAGTAGATCCCAAAAAAGCCTTGGAGATTTATCTTCCAGATAACGTCGCAATCAGTACAGAGGTGGAACGCTCTACAGTATTGCCCGATGGTAGTTATGGGCCGGCACCAAAATTCTTTTTTCATTACGGTTGGCATGCTCCAAAATACCACGGTGTCATGATGGTGCAGGATGTTTTGAAATCCACTGAGCACCGAGATATTATGCGATTCATCTTAAAATTCATGGCTGCTAAGTACAACTTTGTTTTCAATGGTAATCTTGATGAAACGTTTAATTTATTAGCCGTACAGGATCGTCGTCGCCATCATTTTGAAACAGATGCAGTTCTCTTGGTTGACCCCTCAGCTAATCGATACCCTCTGAAAGACAAAAAAGAGAATATCGCAAGTGAGCTAAAAAAATTAGCCAATCTCACAGGATTTAGTGGTCAAGTTTTAGACCCAAACGGAAAAGTTATTTCTGGGCATATTGCCAACCAAGAAGGACCTGCCGTGACTCCAGAGACTGTTTTTGGTGATAGAAATTGGAAACCCAGTCCAGAATCAGGTATTAATCCTAAGACACCCATCGTAGATGCACAGAAAATGATTATGACTGCCCTTGTGATCAGAGCAATGTTTGCCGGCTTACCATATGTAGATGCAGGAATGGTCACACCGCTTACCGCACAATTAGGAGCTACATACATCAGGCGCGCCGACTATGAAGCCTTGCGACTAGCAGTTACTTCATCTAGCTATCTGTTCTTGGATCTCAGAAATCCGCTAACTCGTGAAGAGGTTGAACTTGCCTTAGCTCTCGTGTCACCTCCCGATACTTCTAAAAAGAAAAAGAAGAATCCTTAGTCTTGTCATTTTAAATTTCCGGTGGAATACTTCGGTGAATGGACTCACAGAAGATACCTGTCAAAAAAAAATTCGCCGCTATTGCCAACATCAATTCTGATCAGTATAAAACCATGTACGCAGAATCCGTAAACGCACCTGAAACATTTTGGGCTCGGCAAGCTGAGCGTTTAAGTTGGTCCAAAAAATGGGACAAAGTTAAAAACACATCTTTTAAAAAACCTGTTTCAATACGCTGGTTTCAGGGCGCCGAACTCAATGCAAGTTTCAACTGTATTGATCGCCACTTAGAAAAAAATGCCGAGAAGACCGCCATTATTTTTGAACCTGATGAACCCTCTGCTGAGGTGAAAAAAATCTCCTATAAAGAACTTCATGAAGAAGTTTGCAAAATGTCCAACGTCTTAAAAAAATACGGTGTGAAAAAAGGAGATCGTGTTACGATTTATCTGCCCATGATTCCAGAGGCCGCGTTTGCCATGCTCGCCTGCGCCCGGATTGGAGCAATTCATTCTGTGGTGTTTGGAGGATTTTCTCCAGAATCTATTTCTGATCGCATTAATGATTGCCAATCAAACTTTGTTATTACCGCTGATGAGGGACGCCGGGGTGGAAAAAAAATTCCATTAAAGGCCAACGTAGATGAAGCTCTAAAAAAAACGAGTACTGTAAAAAATGTTTTAGTTATTCAAAATACTGGCGAGGAAATTCCATTTTCAAAAGGCCGCGATGTATGGTGGCATGTGGAAAAAAAATCCGTAGCCGCCGTCTGTGAACCGGAAAAAATGAATGCAGAGGATCCCTTATTTATTTTGTATACGTCAGGTTCAACGGGAAAGCCGAAGGGGGCGGTTCATTCTACTGGGGGCTATTTATTATTCGCCGCTACCACTCATTACTACGTTTTTGACCACAAAGATTCTGACGTTTTTTGGTGTACCGCAGATGTAGGATGGGTCACCGGGCACAGCTATATGGTCTATGGACCACTCGCTAACGCCGCAACGGTAGTCATGTTTGAGGGTATACCCAGCCACCCTACTCCCGCCCGATTCTGGGAAGTTATAGATAAACATAAAGTAACGGTATTCTATACCGCGCCAACGGCTATCCGTTCATTGATGCGCGAACGATTGAGTCACTTTGCCAAAACTTCACGTGAGTCACTACGCTTGTTGGGGAGCGTAGGGGAACCTATTAATCCTGAAGCCTGGCTTTGGTATTATAAAAATGTGGGGAATGAAAGATGTCCGATAGTCGACACTTGGTGGCAAACAGAAACCGGCGGAATTATGATTTCTCCTTTAGCCGGGGTCTGCGATTTAAAACCAGGTTCGGCAACCATACCGTTTTTTAGCGTTCAACCAAAACTTCTCACAACAGAGGGGGCAGAAATTTCCGGCGCCGGCGAGGGAGTATTGGCGTTGACCGATTCTTGGCCCGGGCAAATGCAAACCGTTTACAAAGATCATTCCAGATTCGAAGAAACTTATTTCAGTACTTATCCTGGTTTCTATTTTACTGGTGACGGATGTAAGCGGGATGAAGACGGCTATTATTGGATCACCGGCCGGGTAGATGATGTTTTAAATGTGGCTGGTCATAGAATTGGAACTGCAGAAATTGAAAGTGCTTTGGTCAGTAATACTAAAGTTGCCGAGGCCGCCGTTGTTGGTTTTCCCCATGATATCAAAGGCCAGGGAATTTACGCGTACGTGACGTTGAAGACGGGAATCGAATCCAATGATGAACTTAAAAAAGAATTGGTGAATCATGTGAGAAAAGAGATCGGACCCATTGCCACTCCCGATGTTATTCAGTGGGCCCCTGCGCTGCCAAAAACAAGATCTGGAAAAATCATGCGCAGAATTTTAAGAAAAATTGCAGAAAATCTTCCAGACCAATTAGGAGATATCACAACTCTAGCAGATCCCAGCGTAGTCAAACAATTAGTGGACGGAAGAATCCATTAAAGCTTTTCGTTTAATTTATTTTCCAATTGAACTTTACGACTAAGAAGAAAACTTTTGCGATCGGGAGATATTTTCTGATTGGCTAATTCCGCATTGATTTCATTGAGGTGGTCTTGTGCTAAGGTCCGCGCCTTTTGATAAACTTCTTCATTTTTTTCTCTACCTAATAAGACGAATGGGTCTTTTTGCACTATGGCTTTTAATTCATCTTCTCTTTTAATTTCCTGGTGAAGTTCCAAGGCTTGCATTCCTACTCCGCCCACTCCTAAAGCCGTCAGCCCTACTTGGGAATATTTCATAAATTGTGGGTGAAGCCGAGCCCATTTACTCAGTCCAAATCTTTTATATAAAATATAAATTCCGTACCACGTAGCCACGCCCAGAGCTTTTCCGGCCACATCATCGGCCATAAGTGAAGTAGTAAAAGAAGTCCGGTCTAACTGAGACGTACCAAAACATTTTGCAAGAGCTTGCTCGTATCCGGCGCTTTTGGTGAGTTCTCTAAGGCTTTTTGCTACAGGAAAGTCTCGTCCGTTCAGGGCCATTATAGAGAGATAACCATTTTTAGCGGTTTCATAAATTTGGGCGCCACTGGCTGCAAAATCCGCCTGGGCCGAATTTAGGGGTGCGCACAATTTGTAAACATAATTGAAGGTTTTCAAATCTTCAGTTTGCTGATCATCAAAATCTTCAGCCAGAAGATGAGGAGAGATTGTCAGAAAAAATAAGAAAATAAATATTTTGGTCATTCGATTAAAACCGGCGCCCATGACTGAGCGCCGATCTCATATTTTATTATTTAAGGGATTCTTCTAAAAGTGCTTGAGCAGTTCCTAATTTTTTGCGCTCAAGTGCAATTGCATCTTTGATTCCATGGATTTGATGGGAATCGACTAAAATGGTTACAGTGTCAATTCCACCGCGAATCCACTGAACAACGGTCATACCAGCTGTTCCAGCTAATACGGCAAAACCGGTTGCGCGAACACCGTTAACTGCAGCCCACTGAACACCTTTCATAGGATAGTAAAAGAAAGCGTCAGGTTGAGTTTGCAGTGCACGCTGAAGGCTTGCAGCTGTCTTGGGGAATACTTGTTTGTTGTAGGAGTGATTGTAGAGAGCTTTTGTTGCTACTCCATAAGCGATACTTTGAAACACATCTAAACCGAGGTCGATCACGGCGTTATTACGCTCGCGTCTTGCTTTGCTGATTCCAACTTGCAATGCAACCAAGATCTTGTCTTGTTTTTCGATTTCTTTTCTTGCAGCGGCAGCGGCATCTTCGTTTCTTGCCAATGCAAAACTTGAAGTAAGAACCATAGCCAAAGTGGCTAAAATAAGTTTGTTAAACATTTAAGACTCCTTTTCAAAGAATCACCTTTACCCGGTAATTGCTTTTTTCGATTAATAGATTGATTGACTTGAAAGGCGAATATCAACATCCATGCCACCCTCTCGGTGAAGTTAACGCCCACTTGAGTGCTCCGCGCGCAGCGTAATTACAGTGTCAGTCAAAATCTGATAGAAAATTATAACTTAGGTACGCCGTTCCCTTTTCAGTAAACAGCATGTCATTTAATGCGCCGTTTACTGAAAAGGGAACGGCGTACCTTAACGTTTTGTTTGGAAGAGGAAGAGGCCGATCCAGAAAGCAAGGAAGTAACAAGACAAGGTGATCACGGGAAGGCCGTAAAATTGAGGACCTTTATTAAATGAGAGATCGAGTGTGCCGGCAATAATTAGCGCTGAGGCAAGCATTCCCCGAGCTATAACAAAACCGGAATTCTCAATAGAGAGTTTCACGTCATTAAGTTCTTGAACGTGAAGGTCAAAGGCAAAATCGCGGGAGTTTAATTTCCGCATGAGCTGCTTCAGTTGTCTTGGCAATGTACGCACAAAAGACAAGCTGTCTCTCCCAAATTGATGTGCATCTTTCACAAGAAGTTGAGTGTCAAATTTTGCTGCAAATATTTCCTGAGCAAAATCCATCATATAATTGAGTATGTCGAAATCTTCCAAAATAGTGCGGCCCATGGCTTCAACGGTCACAATGGATTTAAAAAACAACATTAATTCTGAAGGCATAATAATAGAGTGACGGGCGGCAATACTGGTGGAATCCAGGAGCAACTTTCCTAAATTCACATTCTTAAAGGTCATTCCATAATAAGGACCAAAGAGATCACGGATTTCTTTGGTGAATTGATCCACGTTGACGCCTCCGTTATATGGCGCAAGTTCCAGATATTCATAGGTGAGAGACTCGTAATCTTCACCGGCCATGGCTATAAGCATGTTAGCAATTGAATCACGACTCTTATTGGACAAGCGCCCCACAACGCCAAAGTCTACAAGCCCAATCTTATGGTCTGGGAGAATAAACAAATTCCCTGCGTGGAGATCCCCATGAAACAAACCATGTTTAAACACCATGAGAAAAAATGCACGTAAGCCCCGTTCCACCAAAATTTTACGGTTAATATCCTCATGAAATTGTCCGTTGAACTGACTTAATGGAACACCTTCAAGCCGCTCCATAGTTAAAACTTTATCAGAGCAATAGTCATCATAGACAACAGGGATCACGATGGTGCTATCGCCACTGAAATTCTTTGCGATGCGCCGAATATTATTGGCTTCAATGATAAAATTGGTTTCTAAATTTAATGTTTTAAAAAATTCGTCAACCATAGCTTGAGGATTGTAGGGTCTTGACTCAGTAATATAGCGCTCAAACAGACTAGCCATAGTGTACAAGACGCCGAGATCATTTTTGATGAGCTTTACTATTCCGGGTCTCTGTACTTTAACAACCACTTTTTCCCCGGTGTGCAAAATAGCCCCATGCACTTGTGCGATACTTGCGGCAGCAATGGGAACGGTTTCAAAAGTTGCAAAAGCTACTTCCAGTTTTTTTCCCAGGGATTCCTCCACTGTGAGACGTACCTCTTCAAAGCTCACGGGCGTAACTTGGTCGTGGAATTTTTTAAACTCTTCGACAAAGTCTTCGGGGATTAAATTAGGTCGAGTGGATAAAAGTTGTCCAAACTTAATAAACGTTGGACCAAGCTCTTCAAAGGCAAGACGCGCCCGCTCAGCGGCGCTTATTCTTTCTGTTTCTTCGCTTTTTGTTATTTTTCTTAGGATGAACTGCCCCAGCCGGGCCCTTTCCAGAACGTTGTGGAACCCGTGCTTGGCGAAAACGCTGACTATCTGGCTTAGTCTGCTGGCTCTTTTCAGGATCTGCGGCATGTTTGTGATTCACCCATTCAAAATCAATTTGTCTAGCACCGTAATCGGCGCGAACTACTTTAACGTCGATAATGTCGCCCAAGCTAATCACAGTTTTAGTCTTTTTTCCAATAAGCTTCTGAGTGGTTTCATTGTATTGGAACATATCAAAATCAACTGAATCCATTCCCACCAAACCGTCGATGTCATAGTCTCTGAGCTGCACAAAGAACCCAAATTTATGGACTCCGGTAACTAAACCGGAAAAAATTTCACCAATGCGCTTTTGCATAAAACGGCAGCGCTTAACCGCGATGAGATCCCGCTCCGCCTGCACAGAACGCTGCTCGCAAGCAGACGTCATCATGGCTATTTCAGCCATGCGCTTGGTTTCTTCTTCCTTTTCTTTAGAGTTAAGTTTTTCTCCTGACAAAATCCGCTTTAGCGTGCGATGGACAACTAAATCTGGGTATCGCCGAATGGGCGAGGTAAAATGTGTGTAATGTTCAAAGGCTAAACCAAAGTGGCCTTTGTTTTCCTCGCTGTATTGGGCTTGCTTCATAGATCTTAAGGTCATGATGGCCAGAATACTTTCTTCCACTTTGCCCTTCGCAGCCATAAGCATCTTCATTAAGTTTTTTTGTACAAAACCTTGAGTCAACCGAACGCTAATGCCCCAGTTGTGGGCCATA
>JBBQPV010000016.1:0-11767 GCA_038216925.1 Bdellovibrionia bacterium | reverse complement strand
TAGATTATGAGTAGATGGAGGTTTAAATGATTTTTTTCAGTTTTCTTTTCTTGGCAGTAGGGTTCTCGCCGGCCTACTCGGCAAATTTAACTGTTGAGCAGATTATTGAGAAAAATGAATCCGCACGAAAATACAGTGACGTCACTTCCCACGCAAATTTGACCACAGGGGGCGGGGGAAAGGCGGAGAGAATCAAAGAATTCACCTGGTGGAAGAAACTCTCTGGAGATAAAGTTCACTTTAAAACCCTTACGAGATTTCATTCCCCTATTGAAGTTAAAAATGAAGGCATATTATTTCTCGAAGCAGGAGGGGATAAAACCGAAGTCCTTCTTTATCTGCCTAGTTACAGGAAGGCGCGGAGAGTGGAGAATTCCCAACAAAGTAGTTCTTTTATGGGATCAGAATTTTCCTATGCGGACATTGCTACACCTCATAAAGAAGACTTCGATTACAAATTGTTAAGAGAAGACAATTGTCCCGCCTACGCTGGCGCCAGTCTGAAATGCTACGTAGTGGAATATAAACCAAATAAAGAATCAGTCACTGATAGAACTGCTTCAGCAAAAGGTATTCTGTGGATCAGGCAGGATAATTTCATCGACGTGAAAACAGAGATTTTTGATCTAGAGCAAAAACCTTGGAAAACCATGGAGGCCAAAGAAATTAAAGAAATAGACCCAGTAAATAAAAAGTGGCTGGCTCATTATTTGAGAATGGACAATTTGAAGACGGGGAGATTTACAACTTTCACTTTAACCGAGGTAAAGGTAAATAAAAATATCACCGATGCAATTTTCACCCAACAAAATCTAAGTCGGGAAGAATGAGATTATTTTTTCTCCTGGTGAGTTTTTGTAGTCTATACGCTCAAGCATCAGAGTTTCACCTGGGTGGAAAAGTCTTTGATGACACTTATTTTTCCACTCAAGGATATTCTAAGACCTTTTTGCAAGAAAATATTTCTCTTTGGTTAGAAGGCTCAGGCAAACTGACAGACCATTTTTCAATTAAAGGGATTTACCAGGGTGACGGAATAGACGGTCGCAATTCTGTTTTGACATCCGGTTATGACAGTTTCACGTGGCGGTCTCGGTTAAGAGAAGGTTACGGAGAATATTCTTCTGAGAGTTTTATTATCAGAGAAGGGCGGCAAATTATTTCTTGGGGAAAATCAGACGGCATTAACCCCACTGACTATTTTTCCGCCCGTGACTTCGGATTTGTAAATCCTGAGGATGATGTGAGACGTCTTCCTGGGGATGCGTTCACCGTAAATTGGACGCCGGAAAACGGGACTTCTCCATTTTCTTTTATTTTTGTTTGGCAGTATATTTTTCCCCAGGGAAAAGCCCTTATTCCACCCTCTGCGATTCCCGCAAATATAATCCTTGGCGGGCCAACTGAAGTTCCCGTGACATTGGAGAATTCAGAATTTGGAATTAAAAGTTCTTACGCAGGCCAAGGTTGGGATATTTCCCTCAGCGGATTCAGGGGTTGGAATCACCAGCCAGAGTTTACTGAAAGCTCAAGACAGATTGTGGGTCCTAGTGTTCTTGTCAATATGGCGCAAGTTTACCGCAAAGTTTCCGCCATAGGCGCCGATGGCTCTAAGAGTTTTGAAAAGTGGGTTTTAAGGTTTGAGGGTGCATACATCAAAACTGAAAATGACGATGCTGTGACGCCGCTTTCAATCCCCTCTCACATAGATGCAGTCGTGGGTGCGGAACACCCTATGGGCCGTGATTTCAGAATCCAACCTCAAATATTCATTCGCTATTTTCCTCGTTACGCATCTCTGGACCAAGTTGTGGGCGGAGATCCGGTCAGTATTGAAATTAATCGTCAGGTGGCAGCGGCTAATGCTCTACTTTTACAATATCAGGATCGTACCAGGCCTAGTGGAAGTTTTAGAGTGGCTTACACCCCTGAAGGTTCTGACTGGAATGGAGAAGTGTTTTTCATTTACAATTTTGCCGGCGGAGACTATCTCATAAAACCTCAGGTGACGTATCGGCCCGTTGATAATTTAAGATTTATTGTAGGTGCGGATCAGTATGGTGGAGATTTAAATAAACCGTTGGGAAGTTTACGTGCCTATAATTCGATTTATTTTGAAGGAAAATATTTTTTCTAAGTGGAGTTGATTTGATCGCAGTCATTGGAAAATCTGGACAAGTAGCACAGGCCTTGGCAAGGGTGTTTGGGGACCGATGTGTTTTGCTTGGTCGGCCAGAATTTGATCTTCAGAATTTCGACAAGGTTTTATCTAAGTTAACAGAACTTGCGCCTACGGCATTAATTAATGCCGCCGCTTACACCGCTGTGGATAAAGCGGAGACAGACGTTGAGTCAGCAAGTTATTTAAATACCCAAATGCCGGCAGAGTTGTCCCAGTATTGTGCGGAAAAGAAAATACCTTTTATTCATTATTCCACGGATTATGTTTTTGATGGCGGTGGCACCAAGGCGTGGACTGAGGAGAGTAGTCCTGCGCCATTGGGTGTGTACGGTGAGACTAAACTTGAAGGTGAGAAGGCTGTGGTGAAAAATGGTGGAACCTTTGCCATTTTAAGAACTTCTTGGGTTTTCAGTGAAGTTGGAAATAATTTTGTGAAAACCATGTTGCGGTTGGGATGTGAAAAAGAAAATTTGAGTGTGGTCAGTGATCAAATGGGTTCTCCGACGTACGCCAGAGATTTAGCTTTGGTTACGCGGGAAATATTATTGGCGCTTAGGCCAGAGAGATCTGGGATTTATCATTGTTCTGGATTCGGAGTGACAAGTTGGAAAGAGTTTGCCGAGGAAATATTTCGGCAAGGGCGAGTTCTACGATTTCCTTTAAAAGTGCAATCGGTGGATGGCATTTTGTCCAAGGATTATAAAACCGCCGCGGTAAGGCCTTTAAATTCCCGGTTAGATAATTCAAAATTAAAAAAGGTGTTTGGAATTCAGTTGCCACAGTGGCAAGAATCATTAAACATTTGCTTGAGGAAAATACATGAAGGTCAGTGAGTTTAAAATCAAAGGTCCTAAACTTCTTGAGATTAAAAGTTTTCGAGATGATCGGGGATTTTTCACTGAGCGTTTTAAGTCTCAGGATTTCAAGGATGCTGGGATTGCCTGTGATTTTGTTCAAGATAATTTCTCTCACTCCGCTGCAGGTGTACTACGTGGACTTCATTATCAGTTTGATAAGCCCCAGGGAAAATTATTTACCGTCACACGCGGTAAGTGTTTGGATGTGATTGTTGATATAAGAAAATCCTCTCCAACTTTGGGGGAGAGTATTACCGTTGAGTTTTCCGGAGATGAGCCAAAGTGGTTATATATTCCGCCAGGATTTGCCCACGGATTTTGCGTCCTTGGTTCTGAATCCGCCGATGTGTTTTATAAAGTAGACGCCTATTACAATGGAAGCGGTGAGGGCGGTATCCGCTGGAATGATCCGGATCTCGGGATTGTGTGGCCGCTAGCCAGACCCCTAGTGAGTGCGAAAGATTCCGCACTGCCAACATTTGCCGACTACCTAAAGGTCCCGGGTTACTTTCCCGGAAATTAGCGTATTAAAGCCGCCTCAATTTATTCCGGGAAAGTAACCCGGTACCTGAAAGCGGTAAAAGCCGTGGCCTAGCGCTATCAGAATCAGAACTCCATCGACCCAATATTTCCTAGGGTGTTGGTTAAGGGAGTTTGCAAAATGTCTGATTAGGAAATCAATACAGAATGCTGAAAGTATGAGTGCAAACGAGTAGTCGGTCAGATTTTTAGCTCCCACTGCTCTCAGTAGAGAAACGGGTAGCACTATGACTACTAATATAACCCTCGCAACGAAAAATATTTTTCCTGAAGTTGTTCTGTCTTTAAATTGAATCTCTCTTTTGATTTCTTGTGTCATGGAACTTTATCCTTTCTAAGTTTGGCGTAGTCTTGAAACCATTTCCCTACCTGTGTTCCTTCTCCAATTGCGTAGTCCATGGAATTATAACTTCTGCCCTGTATTGTCATAGGTATAACATTGAAAATTAGCTCATGAACAGGATCGGCGATAGATCTCGCAAGATATATTAGCGCAGGTATCGATTTATACCCTAATTTTGGCACACCGGTGACGTACTGTAAAGCAACCAACCCCACAACTCTCCCACTATAGACTCCCAACTGGAATTCTGGAACTTGCGATATATCTAGCATTTTTTGAGTTATTAACTCGGCTAGAACAGGCTTTAGATAGCTCGATGCAGAGTCGATGGTCTGATTTAGAAAATTTTTCGGAAGTACCGGGGCTTCCAGAAAAACGATCAATAGCATTTGCCGCTGCTCTAGCTGTATTTATTCCTTTACCAAGGGCTTCACCTACATCCCAAACGCCGCCCACCAATAAACCAGCTAAAAAGAAACCGGCAAATTTTGCATTTTGGTAGCTAGCGTCTCCAGACGTTGTGTCCCCTAAAGCGTAATAAGCGTCAGCTAATCTAAGATTGATAGCACCTCCCAGGTAAGTATTTTGGAAGTCTTTATCACTGTCTGTTCTCCGTGTTTTGGATACAGCGATGGCTTGATACATATTGGCCATTTTAACCAGTTTAAGATTCTCTACGGCCGACGGTGTTAAAAAAGAAGTGTTGAAAATTAATTCTTTTGCGCTCAGAAAGCTACGACCGTCTGGAAGCACAATCGATTTTAATAAGTGCTGTTTTAGACCTGCGGAACTTCCATTCACAGTTATTGTTGGCTCAATAAGTGTATTTAACTCGAAGGCAGCTTGAAGCACGTCACCTTTAAGTAATTTACTTTGGTAGCTCATTATCCGATTTTTAAACTCAGGGACCGTTAAATCTTCATAAGTTTCTATTTCCACAGTGGGGTTATCACTAGCCTTCATGATGGTTGAGATTTTGCCACTATCAAAATAACTCAGAGAATTTATCAGAAGTGTTTTTGACAGAGCGTCTAGGATGGCGGAAGATTTCTCAGAATTGTCCTTTCTTATCGAAACCGCAATGTCCTGTCCTGCACTAAAGAAAGTTTCCGCAGCTCTATCTCGATTTGCAATTGCATCTCTGATTGCGGAGCCACGTTTAATAATCCACTCTTTGTTATTTATAATGACCTCGTTAAAGTTACGACTGAGCGTCTCCTTATCCACAACAGATTCCTCTTTTTTCTGAATCGTCGATGGGGAATCCACGAGACTATTCTTTGGAGAAAAATCATATTTAGGTCTGAGCTCAGGATGAGTCTTAAGCGACTCTCTTTGACGATCATGTAGGGCTCGATCCACAATTTGGCTGTCGTGAGGGCTCAGCTTTTTCACCACATCGCTGTGGAACTCCGGATTGGGATTGATCCCTTGAGTTGCATCCGGAAAGCTGTACATTGTGGCTTGGGAGATCTTTTCCCCACGACTGTTATACAATTCATAGTGAACCAACTTTTCCCCAGTATTATTATTGTTAAAAGTTACTGGGATCTCAGTTTTTTGTAATATGTAGTTTTCTCCTTCGTGAGAATATTTTTTAACAGTAACCTTGTTATCTCCCGTCGTAAATGGCGCAGGAGGTTGGCCGTAAGAAGTGAGAGACGTAAGAATCATTGAAAGAAAAAAAATTAAATGCATATAACCGCCTTAGAGTAGATTGGCAACATTGTCCAGTGATCTGAAATAAGAAGTCACACTCATTTTTTCCGTTTGAGATTTTACTTTTGTCAAAAGTGAACCGTACTTAGAAATGAGTTCTTTTAGTGCCACCTTTTCAGCGTGAACGTCTTGTCCCATAATTAATTTTGAAATAGATTTTGCTAGAATTTTATCAGAATCAGCCCTCATGGCTTCAAGTTCGATGGAAATACGAATATCTCCTTTAATCACTTCAATAGCATTCTCATATTGTGCAGAAATATTTGTAAAGTAATGTGCATACAATATTTTTTTTAGATTTCCCATTGCTGTTCGTTTTATTTTAAGTAGGATTTCAATATTTGATGACCTGACCGAATCAATTAACTCTTTATTTTTTAGTGCTATTGAAACCATAAGTGATTTAATGAGACTCTGTAGTTCTAATAAAGTTGGCGGACGTTTCCCGCTAGTGATGTCCTTGGCCAGAGTGGAAGCTGCTGCGGCTTCATTTTGCAATTTCGCTATTAGAACTTCATCGCCTTGGTTAATTTTAGCGGACGTAATTATAAATTCTGACATCTCTGCGCTCAGAGGCTTACATAATTGTCTGTAATGGTCGGCAACATCTTCTGCGCCTGCCTGATTGTTAAAGTAGTCTAGTGAGGCGGCAGAAATATCCGCTGCTTCCTCGTTGGCATGGTTAAACGCCATTATGTAGATGACTGCGCCAATGAGAAGTGTCACTCCACCTCCAATTGCCGTTGCGGCCAAAACTGTTCCAGCGGTGAACGTAGAAAGAGTGGCGGCGGTGAGAGCGCCAGCAATGCCTGGGGCATCCCAAGACATTTCGGGAGTGGCAACTGTCCCACCTACTGTTATCCCTGGCGTTTTCCCGTCAGAGTAAACAGGAATCTTTATATTGGCAGAAAATTCCGGCTGCGGCGTAGTTAGTGTAGCAGGTGGCTTTATAAAGAAAGTGTTAGATTCTCCCAGTTTACAGATATTGATGAGTTGCCCTGCAAATTGAATCATCCCATCGTTGATCTGACGTGATTGATTTTCAATACTTTGATTTTGATATAAGTGATTCAGTATACCATTATAGAAGGCGTTGAAATTATTGAGGAGGTTCTGATTTGCTTTCCTTGGGTCAGTGGATTCAAGTTCCTTAATGTAATTTTCACCGGCGATTTGCGCAGTTTTGAAATCGGTGACGGTCCCGGCTTGAGCTAGAAGATCATTACTGTTCAGCAATCCAATGGCTACATTTCCCATTCTTGTCAGTAAGAGATTTTCTGCCAGCAGTTTTGCGTTAACGTGTGATTGCTTCGTAGCGGCGCGGATGCTGTCTCCCGCCCCATTGGCAAACCCTTGAGCAGAAATCAATGAAGCGATAACCGCCAGAGATACTACTTGTTTAATTGCATGCATATATTTGCTCCTTTTAAAACTTCTGTAGGATCATAGGCCTTCAGAAAACCGCTATTATGTTTAATCAGATCTAAATCTTGCTTGTTACCCGCAAATGACATTACGGCCATATTGTAATTGACCATGTCATTGAAGTACGGGCTCTGTCTGTCGGCAGGGTTAGGTGTGTCAAACCAGGCTTGCTTACTTTTTAGCTCAGTCACTAACTTGATGCTGTCTACATAAAGGCTCTGCACTAGGTTTGAAAGTGCAGAAGTATCAATTGGATTTGGTGAACCTTGAGCTAAATCCCAAATGAGGCTCCCCAATTTATTTCTGAACTGAGTTTCTTTTTGCGCTAGCCGGAGAAGTTCTGTCTTTATCTGGTTAACCGCATCCCTGTCTAATGCAGTTATAGAGATTTGGTCATACAAATGTAGCGTGGAAGAAAATGGTAAACTTCCAATGCTATAAATTGATGTGCTGTCATTCATTGTTCGCTTTAAAACTTCATAGGCTTTACTGACTTGATCAAAAGCCTTCTTATTGCGTTTTAAATCCAGATAAGTTGGGAACTCTTTTTGGAGGTTTTGAATTGAAACCGCAAATTGACTGAATCTTTCATAGTTAAAAGAATTTAAGCGATGGATTATTCTAGTGAGGTAATAATGGTTATACATAAACCCGTTTACAATCACTCCTTTGTCTGTGCTTAAGGAATTCTTGATTGTTACATCCTGACAGTAGCCAGTAATTTCTTTCAGCGCTCGGTAGGCCAGCTTGTAACTTGCATATTGAGAAATAAGTTTCAGCGCCTGGCTCTGATTGCCGTTTGTACTTACAGAAGTGGTGTTTACAGAAAAACTAAAGGTTTCTAACATTTCTAAAATTTGAGACAAATCACCCGCAGAACTTTCATTGAGTACTTTGTTGGTCACCTTATCATTCAACAGGCAGCCCACCAGTTCCACAGCGTTTGCGCTTTGAGCTTTTCCCGTTAATCCTGCGGTTAAGCTACCGAGTGCTGTGTTTTTACGATTAATAAGCTGCTCTTCGCAGCCATCTTTTCCTACAAGAGTCACCTTCAATCGTCTTGTGACGGTGGCGGTCCTTTGACTTGCTGGGTTCCATTTGACGGCTAATGAGATGGTGTCACCTGGAAGAGTAGAAAAATAGGAATCCGTACTAACACCGCTATCCTGAATCGCACGGAGTGGATTACCGCCATTTAGATTAGTTTGTAGGTTACTTTCACCTTGAGTTGAATCTAAGTCTTCTATTCTGACAAACCATACATCCTCTGGAATGATCATCTGCAAAAGACTATTGAGCTCGGCAGTTGTAGCAGTCACTTTACTATAATTTTCATCATGACCGCATTGGGAATCGTGCTCAGTTTTGATGGGTGCACCAATGACATGGGAAAAATTCACAATGAACGTTCTGTCTTTAAATTCTGAATTCCAACTTAAAGTTAGGGCGCTGAAATTTCTATAAAAGTGATCATCGGTTAATTGTATGGTCCCACTGGCGCCTTGATCCGCACCAGACAAATTACGTTGGGAGTTTGAAACAGCATCTGGCCCACCAGAGCACTTTAAGAATATAGACTTTTGTTTTTCGATACTCATCCGATGCACTTGCGCAGTACCAGTGGCTGATCCAGAAATGACGGGGCCATCGGCATGGGCAGAGTTAAGGTGAAGAAGTACAAACAGCGTCAATATGTAAGTTTTCATTTCTCCTCCTGAAGGGGCGCAAAACCATTTAACTGAAGTTTTTCATTAAATTTATTTAAGATTTCAGATTTGTCGTCTCGATGTCTGACATTTAATAAATTTAATGAAAGGTTAGTGTACAAAATGAATCGATTTTGTTGATTGATGTCCTCCCAGAGGACTTCACGTCCTAAATTGGTCCAGTTGGATACAATAGTCTCTGATCTTATGTATTGGTCCTTTTCCGCGGCATATTCCAAATAGCCTGTCATCTCATTATTGTTCAACGTTATGCCTTCTATTATTTTGCGACGAATATTCATAAGAGGACTTATAACCATTTGATTTGCGTAAGCATACTCTCCCGGGAATTCCCAAGAGTTTTCAGTTTGAGGCAAATGCGATGGTTCAGAAGCACTTTTAAATGAAAGTTGCAATATGACGTCAGTAGTTTTTACTTGAGATTTAAGATAGAGGTTTCTTGCAGTAACTAAACATGGTTGGCCTGTTGTGAGAGGCCTAAATCCAGTGACATTGTTATTTTTTGTAATTTCTAATTCGGGAAAGAGAAACTTTTGAAAATAAGTTATATCTTGGGACCTAGGACTTTTTAAGCTTGCGAGTAGTGCAGTTGCAGGTGCCTGCCACTTTATACATTGACCACCAGACTGTTTTTCTATTTGAAGTTGTGATTTATCCGGTGAAATTTCGGCAACCCATGTTTGGTCATCCAAGATAAGAGCAAATCCAGAGTTAAGTCCGCTCGGAATAGCGGGGTTGTTAGTTTTGGCACTACCGCATGCCGTGGTGGCGATAATTAAAAGTGCTATAAGTATAATTTGTGTCATTTGAGTTTCCTTTTCGTTCCTTTTGTTGTTACTGGACTGTCATTTAATAAATCAATTATGTTTGAGTGAATGTCCCGAGATTCCTTGACTAAAATATTGATAGCGTTATTTTCCCAAAGTTGGAGGCGATCCAGACAGGTGTCACAGGTGTTGAGGGAATATGTTTTTGTTGTGTTCACAATGTCATAGAGCTTTTTCACGCTTATAAATTTTTTGAAATATCCGGGATCGGTAATACCTGGGTATGTTTTATAGACCGTGGTAAGTGCGATTTTGATTGCAAACAGGGCGGCCTGGTTTTCATCATCAATGACTGTCCTTGAGAAGGCCAAGGTCTGCGCCAGTAAATTATTCCGCAAATCAAATTCTATTTCCCGTGTATCTGCGGAGAAGCTTAAAATATTGAAGGCGGACATGATGGCCTTTCCGTTATTTGAAATGAGGCGGGTGTTGTCTGTGTTGATAATACTCTCGATAATAGGTTCTAGGATTCTTATGGTTTCAGCTTCTGGTATCTCGGAGACGAGGTTACTCTTCCCTTCGTCATTAGTAAGTTTTTTTATTTTTTCGGACATTAGGATCCACGCCGCCGCCTTTTGAAGTACGGCCTGAGTTTGAGCTTTCACTGTGTTGCAGTTGTTATCCGTTGGTGTGCAGTTCAGGTCTTTGTAATATCTTGCCATGGCAGAGTAGTTGGTGAACTCGGAAAACCACGGCAAAAGTTGTCTAACAGTTCCTGGTGAAAATGAAAGACCGTCCTTTGGCCAGGATGAGCTCTCCTTGAGCATGATCGGCCAGTATATTTTCAGTAATCTAATTGATAGAAAATAGCGGCTCAGAAGTTCCGGTACGGTGACAAGTGTTGAAAGATTAAAATCTAAGGTGCTGGCGGCGAGGGTAGCGGTAGCGTCCAGTGAGGACCCATTCATCATTGGGCTTTTTCTTAGTTCTGTCCCAGATTTATCTAGTTCGTTGACTATATACGGGATCATGCAAGATTCAGGTTGAGTAAAAGTTAGCTGTTTTACATCCTCAAAGCTTTGAAACCTATGTGTGACGGCATTATTGTAATGAACGTGATATGTGGTTTGGAAAATCTGCTTTATCTATAGGACTACTCGAACAAAATCTCCAGGCAAATCTTGATTATCAATATTTGCTTTGAGCGGGAAACGGATGGGAGATTTATTTAAGAGTTTATTAGGAAATACTACTGGCCATTCTTGAAGTCCGGCTGCTTTTACTTGTCCGACTAAAACACCCATCACTATTATGAAAATTGTAATTCGCATTTAATGCCTCCGTGACGGCTATTGAGCAACTGATGTGCCTGATTGTGACAAAGGTCGCGGTGACCGTGTTGGTTTTGAGGAGTTCAGAGGCGCAAGATTTCTTGCGCATAGCTAAAAGAATTGCCGTAGTGGACATACAAAATGCGGGAACAATGTGATTGTCAGTTGTCAGAGTCTTTCCACAATGAAAAAATTTGCCATTCTAAAGCATCAAAATGGCCATAAACCCCGAATCGTTTTTTTGGCCCAATTTCACACAACTTTAGAGACGGGCACGGCACTTGCAAATTATCAGAATGATGAAGGATTTAGATTTAGGTGTTGAAGCTGATTTTAGCTGTCCTTCTCCTAGTGGCCTGGAAGGCGAGTTCCAAATAATGAAACCGATATACGCAATTTTAAGTTGTATCCTTGCTTATTGCTCGAACGGGAATAGTGATCAGTTTAAATATAAAACAGTTATGCTGGATAGACCGAGATTGATTCCTATTGTATCGGCAAATAATGTGTCGGAAGACGAAAGATTCATAATGAATAATATATTTTGTGGTCTATTTGTCTACGATCAACGACAAGGGCTAATGCCTGAGCTCGCGGAAAAATGGCAACAGAGTCCCGACGGAACTTCACTTGCCATACAATTGCGGCCGGACATTAAGGACGATCAGGGTAATTTGATTGATTCAAAATACGTAAAAAAGAGTTTTGAAGACAGTATTTTATATTCGATCAAGTCTGGCGAATTAGACAGTGACAATTTCTTAGGTCTTAAAAAGATAAAGGGATTTGGAGCTTGCACAAAAACAGAATGTGCCCTTTCAGGCATTGAAATTAAAGACAAATATAAGTTTAAAATCACACTTTCTGAATCGTGGC
>JBBQPV010000015.1:0-12114 GCA_038216925.1 Bdellovibrionia bacterium | reverse complement strand
ACTTTAATGCAGCACTTTCTGCTACAATTTGTTTTGCAGTGTGATTCGCACCGGCCTGTGTAGCAGCCTGAGCTCTGGCTAAAGCATTTTGCGCAAGGATTGACTGCTCAATTGCAAAGTCTGCCTCAGCTTTTGCGGCGTTGATTTCGCTGGCCATTCTCTTATCATGCACCCAATCCATTCCTTTATATGCGCCAATGGAAAGGAGTTCCAAAGCAGAAATCCCCTTGAGATTCCCAACGTACTCTTTATTCTTCCACATGGGGTCTTCAGAGACTCTCTCATAGATTATCTTTGGATTTTTGATCTGATAGTCAGTTCCGGGGACATCGTAGAAAACTGCAGCACTGGCGGATGTCGCAGACACCAATGTAATGATTGATAATAAAGCCTTTTGATTTCTTAAGCGCATATTTCCTCCAATGCACACGTACAAAATTGTATGGACCATGTGCCCTTGTTCAAATACTGCGCCAGGCTCAGGAGACCGTTTTAAGGCTCCCCACGTTTAAAAAGTGACAGATTTTGTTCCGAAAATATCCCTTTTACAATTTAAGCCGTCTCAGTCAGCACCAGTTTTTTGCATTAGAAGGGGACTCTATGGGACGTAAATTAGCCGCTGAAATCATTATAATATTCACTTTGGGCATCGGTGTACCCGCTCCAACCTTGGCCACCAGTCACTGTCTTAAGCTCATAAACTTTGTTTTTTCTCCCTCAAAAGAGGTTCCTCCCTCAATTAGAGACGGCTTTTTTTCACCCATAGCAGACGGCCAGGAAAGGGGAATGCTGAGGCGCTTTACCCAAGGTGTCCCCGTTATATTGAGTCAGAAATATATTGGTAAGCCTTTCGAATTTACTCCCTTTAGAGGAATCAAGAACATCGCCGATAATTTAGTTTTTTCCGGCACCTCTAGAATTGGCCGGGGACGAGTCACCGGGCCCATTATTAGAGGTCCCTATAATTTTCTGGCGGGAATCGTAGCGTTTTCAATTTGGACATCTCCTATTTACGGCGTCATTAGCGTGGGGGGAGAATTAAAACTCAGCCACGACATAGAGTTGAACGCTCCTTACTACGATCGACTCATCGACAATGATCCCCGGTTTGAACGATTCAAATACCTGAAGAGCGCCGTTGATGGAAAGACTTTACGCCGCAAAGCTTTTGATGATCGGAAATTTTTTGAAGCCCTTTACCAATATTATTTTGATCTCAAGGGAGATTTAAACCAACCCATTTTAGTTCAAAACGGCCGGCAACTTGTTCCAAAGAAATTACTCTTAGATGGCGTGACCAAAGCTGAAGGTTATTTAGTGCCCGATGAAAGAGCGGGCGAGATTTTCGAAAAACAATTTGACGAAATTGCAAAGATCCAAGTTGAACTCTCAGTAAAGATCGAAGCTGCCACCCTACTCATCTCACCGGAGCAATCGGTGTTTGATAAAAATGCCGCAGAACAGTTAGTAAAATTTAAACCCGTTACTGATGCCCTGATGACAGATTCTTATTTTCAAAAAATTCACGGTTACTATGTGAGAAAAGAAATTACTCGAGAAGAATTTCTTGGGATTATAATTGAAGATCTCCAGTGGCAGGCTAATTTTAAACAAAACGCCGTCTTAGGAATTGTACGCTTACAAAAAGTGCAGGAGTCTGACGGAACAGTGCATTTCACAGATAAACATTTGACGCTAGAAGATCTACGCGGACAAAATTAGAATTCCCGGCAAAGTAACCCGGTACCTTAAAACGAAAAGACGAGGTTTGCTCCGCCGCCGTTGGGCTTTTCCTCTGAAGATTGAGTGACAAATGGACTCACTGCCACTTTCCGAGGCTTCTCAACCTCCCCCCGTTTGTCCCGCTCCTCTTCATCATAGTATTCTTTCGTGGTGGCCGACTTAAACGTCACGTATGTAGTGCCGGCAATAATTCCAACGGCAAAACCAACTGCTATATTAACTAATTGTTCCTGAGGTCGGCCATAAAAACTTAAAGTAGATAAACCTAAAATTGCTCCGCCCAAGCCAGCAAAAACAATTGTAGCCAACTGTCGCCTAGGGCCTCCCGATTTTTTAGTCTGAGCTTCTTGTTGCTGGGCGAAGGCAGCAGAGGTAAGTGAAACTGAAAGAACCACTATTAAACCTAGCTTAATGAAATTTTTCACTTGTCTCCCTCACGTTTAATAAAAAACCCTGGCGCCGGGGCCTCTTTTGAATCGGATACGTCGACCTTGTCCACTTTAGCAGCTGGTGGACCTTTTTGAACCCACTTCAGCATGTTTTGAACTTCTTTTTCATCCCCGGATAAAAACATTTCCACCCGCCCATCGGTAAGATTTCTCACCCATCCGGTGATATTACGCTTGGTGGCCTCCTCATGGGCATGGAATCGAAAGCTAACTCCTTGAACTTTTCCCGAAATGAGGACCTTCTTATTAACCATAGTCATGAGCTTAAACAAATTTCACCGACTTTGACAACAACCTCCTCATCTTGGTATGTTCTGCGCTGATGAAAAAAACCAACGCCGAATTGGAACATCTTGTCGAAGCCGTCACATCTGCTGTACTCAGTAAGATGACGGGGAACTCGTCTCCAGTAGCGACGCTCAAAAAAGCTTCCACTGCTAACGTTCAACTGGATCTTGCCTCAATGATTGACCACACACTGCTCAAGCCAGACGCCTCCCATGACCAAATCAAAAAACTCTGCGAGGAAGCCAAAGAATATCACTTTGCCACGGTTTGTGTGAATTCCAGTAACGTAGGTCTAGCAGCTCAGCTATTGTCGGGCAGTTCTGTGAAGCCCATTGCGGTAGTGGGCTTTCCACTGGGGGCAACTACCCCTGCAGCAAAGGCATTTGAAACGTTAGAGGCCATTAGAGAAGGGGCCCTAGAAATAGACACCGTCATTAATATTGGTGCACTTAAGAGCCGAGATTACAGGGAAGTCTACATAGACATTCGAGCCGTGGTTGAGGCCGCTGGAGACATTCCCGTCAAAGTCATTTTGGAAACTTCCCAGCTTAATGAGGAAGAAAAAACCATCGCTTGTGCCCTGTCTAAATCTGCTGGAGCCGCGTTTGTAAAAACCAGCACTGGGTTTGGAGGTGGCGGCGCCACCGTTGAAGATATTAAACTGATGCGAAAAATCGTTGGAAAAGAAATGGGCGTTAAGGCCAGTGGCGGAGTGAAGACGCGGGAAGATGCGCTCAAAATGATAGAAGCTGGTGCCACTCGACTGGGAACATCTTCAAGCATTGCCATTGTTACAAATCAAAAATCAGATAAACAGGGATATTAAATTCCATGATCCCCGCGGAATTAATTAAAAAAAAGCGCGGCGGAATGGAACTTTCGGAAACTGAAATAAAAACGTTCGTAAATGGATATGTTTTAGGTTCCGTTGCCGATTATCAAATGTCAGCCTTTCTCATGGCTGTTTATTTCCGTGGTATGACAAAAAAAGAAACGTGGTCCCTTACTCAGGCCATGCTTCACTCTGGAACCGTTGTTAACTTCGGAGATTCCACACTGCGCGTAGACAAGCATTCCACTGGCGGCGTTGGAGATAAAACAAGTCTCATCATAGCGCCGATTGTTGCAGCAGCTGGAATTCAAGTCCCCATGATTTCGGGCCGCGGCCTTGGTCACACGGGCGGAACATTAGATAAGCTTGAAAGTATTCCCGGCTTTGATGTGTGGCTTGATTTAGTCAAATTTCAAACTCAAGTGAAAAAATTAGGAGCCTGCTTCATCGGCCAAACCAAGGAAATATGTCCAGCTGACAAAAAAATGTACGCTTTGAGAGATGTAACTGGCACTGTGGAGTGCATTCCTTTAATTTGCGCCAGTATTATGTCTAAAAAATTAGCTGAGGGAATTGACGGCTTAGTTTTAGATGTCAAAACTGGCGCTGGCGCTTTTATGAAATCAAAGGCTGCCGCCCAAAACCTAGCTAAAAACCTCATTGAGGTTGGTGAGTTGGGTGGGAAAAAAGTAGTAGCCCTCGTCACGGATATGTCTCAGCCCCTTGGCAATGCGATTGGGAATTCCCTGGAAGTTGAGGAGTGCCTGGAAACTCTTTCTGGTCGCGGCCCCGCTGATTTAAGAGAACTTTCAATAGAACTTTCTGCTCATATGATTCTCCTGGGGAAAAAGGCAAAAAATATTCTGGCTGCCCGCACCTTAGCTAAAGAATTATTAGATACCGGTGCTGCGCTGACGCGTTTTAAAGAAATTGTTCGAGCGCAAAATGGAAATTTAGATAATCTACCTAAAGCAAAATTTGTTTATGAAGTGTTAGCTTCTCGTAAAGGTTTTGTGCGGGCTGTTCAAGCGGAACAAATCGGAATCGCAAGTTTACTCCTGGGCGCAGGAAGAATGAGAGCGGATGATAAAATTGATCATTCTGCGGGCATCGTTGTTCACAAAAAAGTTTCAGATAAAGTTGAAAAAGGAGAAGTCATTGCCACTTTGTATTATAACACTGGCGATTCTTTGGAGAAGGCATCCCAGCTTGTAAAAGAAGCCGTTTTAATTAGCTTGCAAAAAGTCAAGCGACCCCGTCTTATTATAAAGGTAATGAAATAAACGGAGACTAATTAATTGGCGCTCTCAGAAGAACTTTCAGAAGCAAAAAATTTCATAAGACAAAATACACAACTTAAACCCGTCATTGGATTGATTTTAGGAAGCGGCATGGGTGCCTTTGCCGAAAGCATAAACAAGGATTGTGTACTTGAATATGAAAGGATCCCTTATTTCGGAAAAACTTCTGTGGCCGGGCATCAGGGCCGCCTTATTTTAGGACACGTTGAAGGCATCCCTATCGCCGCATTACAAGGACGACTTCACCTCTATGAAGGCTATTCCATGTCGCAAGTTGTCTTCCCCACTCGTACTCTAGCTATGCTGGGAATTCAGGTGCTGATTGTGACCAACGCTGCTGGTGGATTAAAGAAAAGTATGAATGCCGGGGACTTTATGATTTTGAATGATCACATTAACTTGATGGGGGATAACCCATTGAGAGGGAAAAACCTTGACGAGCTCGGCCCAAGATTCCCAGATATGACCGAGGCCTATGATAAGAGTTTTGTAAAACTAGGTTTAAAATTAGCTAAACAAAATAAACTGAGGGTGACATCTGGAGTATATGTAGGTTTGCCCGGCCCAACCTATGAAACACCTGCAGAGGTAAAATATCTTCAAAAAATTGGCGGAGACGCGGTTGGCATGAGCACGGTCCCAGAGGTTATTGCAGCCAACCATTTTGGAATTCGAACATGCGGCATAAGTTGCATCACTAACAAAGCCGCGGGAATTTCTAAACAAAAACTCAGCCATGGTGAAGTCACTGACACTGCAAAAAAAATAGAAACCCAATTTAAGGGTTTCATAACAGCCATGGTGAAAACCATCGGAAGCAAAATAAATGGATCTCATTAAAAAAGCCGCCGAAGCCATGACTAAGGCCTATGCGCCCTACAGTCAATTTACCGTCGGTTGTGCCCTTGAAAGCGAAAGCGGTGAAGTTTTCTCCGCATGCAATGTAGAAAACGCAAGTTACGGGGCCACCCTTTGCGCTGAAAGAATCGCCATTTCAACCGCCGTCAGCCAGGGACAGAAAAAATTTAAGAAAATCGTCCTCATTTCCCAAAATCCAGACCCCATTACACCGTGCGGATTATGCAGACAGGTGATGTCTGAGTTTTTTTCCGCGCAAACGGAAATAGTTTGCCTAGGTGCAGACGGAAAAACTCAAAAAACCTTTGTTTTTAGTGAGCTCATGCCTCACAGTTTTACAAAATCTGACCTAAAATAGTCATTTTCACCCTTTACCGTGTAGATGAAAATTATTTTCTATAAATTCCCCACCTGGAACCGTGTAAGCACTTGAAGTTCTAGGCAAAAATCCAGCGTCAAACGATTTACCCCTCCAGCTAACCCGAAACCCATTGACCAGTGTTATTCTTAAAGGATGGGGGAACGTTGCATGGATGCGGCTAAACTATTAAAAGTCACCACGATGGTGGCTCTCTCGGTCACTATTATTAATTGTGGAAACGGTGGAAGCTCAAACAAGACCGTTTCATTATTCGGGCAGAGCTGTGATGCCCAGGTCATCAAGAAGAGTTTTTTGGTGGAATGGAACGACGGAGAATCGGTTCCCAAAGAATTCGATTCAATGAGAATCCACCCCGGCTCTAGAATCACAAGATTCAAAGGTATCGATAAAGACGTATTGGAAGCGACTATCTTGAAAAACCACGGGACTAAAATTAAATCCGCTGAACATGAGTTCTTCGTCAATAATGTTTTGCCCAAAGCAGACGCGTGTAAGTCTGTTTCGTTACCTTCTGCTTGGGGTCCCGGAGATGTTCAAGCACCCCAAGCGTGGGCAGCCTCTGGCAAAAGAGGGGACGGCATAATCGTAGCGGTGGTTGATTCCGGAGTGGATATCACTCACTCTCTCTTGACTTCCCGAATCTGGACCAATCCAGGAGAAATCCCAGCAAATGGTATAGATGATGACCGCAATGGATACATAGATGATATTCATGGTTACAACTTTGCCGATGATAATGCAGATCCCAGTGATGCCGTAGGACACGGAACCCATGTTTCTGGAATTATCGCCGGTCAAGCCGGACCGTTGGGTTTTACAGGAATCGCACCAAACGCTTCAATTATGCCCCTTAGATTTATCAGTGCCGATGGTGGCGGATCCGTAGGAGATGCCATTGCCGCCCTAGAATACGCCGCAAACAAAGGCGCAAAAGTCATTAATGCCAGTTGGGGAGGCCCTTCTTGCAGTGATTTATTAAAAACACAAATTCAAAACGCCATTTCACACGGTAGCGTGATTGTAAATGCTGCCGGAAACTCGGGCAAGGACCTCAATGACCCCAGATATTTGGAATGGCCCGCTGCTTTTCAAATACCAGGTAAAATTACCGTAGGAGCTATGAATCAATCCCAAATACTTTCGGTTTTTTCTAACTATGGAGTCTTTGTTGATCTGGCAGCTCCCGGAGAAACAATTCTCAGCACCTACCCACCCCAAGCTGGGCAATCTGACACACAAATGTGCGGATTGAGCGGAACAAGCATGGCCACACCCATGGTTGCTGGTGTGGCAGCGCTGGTTTTAAGTGTTAAACCAACTTTGAGTCCCGTCGAGGTAACTAACATATTAAACGGTACTATTGTGAGTGGACGCTATGGGGTCAGAACCGGCGGCAAAGTTAATGCTCTGAAAGCTGTACAAGCCGCCGGCGGGCTTTAAGGATTTTTAAACCAAGGGGACTTTACAATTTGCGAAAGGTCTTCGCACCCAACTCTGTCATCGGTTTCAGAATTACAAATTCCCTTATTATTCTTAATTTGTTCCAGAGCTGACCTGGCTACAAAAAACTCATGCATTCGGTGAGCTCCTGTTTCCAATCTACGCAACAGAGTTCCGTTGGGATCTCGACTTAAGTACTTCACCATCTCATGCATTCGGGGCAGATCTTCAGTTATAGAATCAAAGAGTCCAAAATGGACAGCGGCGCTAAAACTCACCTCTCCGCCCTCCGGTAAGGGAATCATCCCTTGAGTATTTCCTGCCTCCGAGGCTAATTGGAAAAACCGCCGCGAACAAAATTTATCACCCATTTTAGTACAGATGTTTCCTAGAACGTAGGCCTTTTCACTCTCTGTCCAACCCCACTTATCCGTGGCCTCTTCTCTCACCTTTCTAAATAGAAGGATGCGAGTCTCTACTTGGAGATCGTTAAAAAATTCTTCCGGATTGTTTTCAAAAGTTAGGCTTGCCGGAGAACTGGAGCAAGACTCAGACTGCGTCAGGGCCTTCTCCATTTCTTCCCCATCTTTAATTCCAACTAGGTGAAATGTCTCATGAAGCAGATTTGGCCCAATCTCTTCCTTACATTTGCTCATATTCAGAGAAATCTTAGGAGAAGTGATGAAAAAACTTTCTGCTACGGGAAAACTGGCTTTTCCACAAACATCGCCTTCCCCAGCAACCGGTTTCATTTTGCACTCTAGCTCCGGCCTTTGCAGCAAAGCTGACACCAGGAGCATGCCCCGCTCGGGATTTTGAGATACCCAGCAGGTAAGTTTGGGTTCAATATTTTGTTCAATAATATTTTCTAACTGATCTTTATCATCCTCTGAGCAATTGGTGCCGAAGCGATATTTAAGTAAACTGCCCCGGTGATCGTTCATCTTATATAGAAGGGTCAGATCTCTAGAAGTCCAAACATTTTCAGTACCTACGGGAATCTTGGCTAAAAATTCATCCAGTCCGTCTAACGCCCACGGCGTGATATCTTTTACGTGGGATGCTATGGGAGGAAGAACCACTTTGCCAAAATTTATCTTTTTTGCGGACCGCTGCCGCTTTCTCCTGCCGCCCCGCTTCTTAAATCCTACCATCGTGTCTTTGGTGCCATCTTGCCACGAAATCTTTTCGCCATTTGCATCTATTTTTCCTGTACGGACTTTATCCCCAAGGATATCCACAATACTTCTCTCAGCAAATATCAGTAAAACGCGGCTCGGTTTGCCTGTTTTATCTGGATTCATTCCCAACCAGCGGACTCCAAGGGATTGTTCCATAAAAGATCTGGGCTGACTTTGGGGATTGTCTTGAGATCTTAACCAGAGCTCGCTCCAATATCCCAAAGTATCGGTCTCGATTTCCATAGGCAGATCTTCCAGGTTTTCCGGAAGCAGCTGCCAAGATAAAGAAGAGGACTGCATCGCCGGGGAGGAGGTGGAACAAAGCGTTATAATGAGGAGAATGAAAAGTGTTTTCATGGAAATTAATTAATTAGAATCGATACATCCATTACTTTCAAGCTGGAAATCGCGCGGCTCTCCGTGTTAGTTCATTTAGACAATGTCATCAAAATTTTATATCGCAGATTTATCCAAACACGTGGGTCAAACCGTTGAACTAAAGGGCTGGGTTTACAGCAAACGTTCAAGTGGAAAGATCAAGTTTCTCCTTTTAAGGGACGGCACAGGAATTTGTCAGTGCGTTTATTTTAAGGGCGAATGTGAAGACGCTTCTTTTGAAGAGTTTGAAAAACTCACCCAAGAAACTTCTGTCACTTTGACTGGTGTAGTGAAAGAAGAAAAACGCAGTCCCGGCGGCTATGAACTTAGTGCAAAGACTTTGAAAATTTATTCGGGCGCCGTTGACTATCCTATTGGGCCTAAAGAACATGGACCAGATTTTTTACTTAATAACAGACATTTGTGGTTACGCTCAAAAAATCAACACGCGGTAATGCGCGTACGCGCAGAAATCATAAAATCAATCCGAGATTTTTTTGATGGCAGAGGATTTACTTTAATAGATGCACCCATTTTTACACCTAGCGCGTGTGAAGGAACATCCACACTATTTGAAACTCAATATTTTGATGACAAAGCATTCCTTAGTCAAAGTGGACAACTTTATATGGAGGCTGCCGCTGCCGCATTTGGAAAGGCTTATTGTTTTGGCCCCACTTTTAGAGCGGAGAAATCAAAAACCCGCCGACATCTTATTGAATTTTGGATGGTAGAGCCTGAAGTTGCGTTTAATGACCTATATGACAACATGGAGCTTGCGGAACAATTTGTGGAATTTATTGTCCAACAGGTTTTAAAAAATCGCTCTGAAGAATTAAAGGTTCTAGAAAGAAACACTGAAGCGCTTTCAAAAGTTGTAGCTCCGTTCCCACGCCTCCATTATAAGGAAGCCGCAGAAATTATTTTTAAAGAAAATCCAAGCTTCAAAAAGGGTGAGGATTTCGGCGGCACGGATGAAACTATTATTTCCTCCAAGTTTGAGAAACCTGTGTTTGTTCATCACTATCCCGCAGCAATCAAAGCATTTTACATGAAGGAAGACCCGTCTGAGTCTGGAAGCAGCATGAGTTGTGATTTATTAGCAACAGAAGGCTACGGAGAAATAATTGGCGGCGGGCAGCGAGAAGACGACTTAGGAAAATTGGAACTAAAAGTAAAAGAACATGATTTAAAGTTGGAAGATTTTGACTGGTATTTTGATTTAAGAAAATATGGCTCCTTTCCCCATGCTGGTTTTGGTTTAGGGATTGAGAGAACAGTGAGTTGGATTTGCGGTTTACAGCACGTGAGGGAAACTATTCCGTTCCCTCGGCTCTATGGTCGACTGCGTCCTTGAAGGGGATTAGAAAATGGAAATGACAACGTCTGAGCGCCTCAAAGACCTTGAGGGAAGAAATGAAAACGCTATGCAAGGCGGGGGAAAAGAACGCCTCACTAAGCAAAAAGAAGGCGGTCGTCTCACCGCCAGAGAACGTCTCACAGTTTTATTAGATCCGGGGTCTTTTGTAGAATTTGACAGGTTCATGACCCATCGTTGTTCAGATTTTGGAATGAAAGAAAAGAAAATTCCCGGTGACGGAGTCATCACAGGTTACGGAAGAATAAATGGAAAATTGGTTTACGTTTATAGCCAAGACTTCACCGTCTTTGGTGGAAGCTTAAGCTCTACTAATTCAAAGAAAATTTGCAAAGTAATGCAAATGGCGATGAAAAACGGCGCGCCGATGATTGGACTTAATGATTCCGGAGGAGCTCGCATTCAAGAGGGTGTAGAAAGTCTCGGTGGATATGCGGACATCTTTTTACGAAACACATTAGCAAGCGGCGTGATTCCACAAATTTCTGCCATAATGGGGCCGTGCGCTGGTGGGGCCGTTTACTCTCCGGCTATTACTGATTTTATTTTTATGGTCAAGGACACCAGCTACATGTTTGTCACTGGGCCAGACGTTGTAAAAACCGTTACCCATGAAGAAGTAAGTAAAATGGATTTGGGTGGGGCGCACACGCACAATGCAAAATCTGGCGTCGCCCATTTTGCGTGTGAAGACGACAAGCATTGCCTTCTCATGATCCGTGAACTTCTTAACTTTTTACCTTCAAATAATATTGATGATTCCCCCGTGCTTCCCGCCAACGACAAGCCGGACAGAATTGAAATGAAATTGAATTCAATTATTCCTGATAGTTCAAAAAAACCATACGACATGAAAGACATTATAAAACTGGTGGTGGATGAGGGTTACTTCTTAGAAGTTCAGCAGCACTATGCCTCAAATATTCTCATTGGTTTTTCTAGATTAAACGGCCGAAGCGTAGGCATTGTGGCAAACCAGCCGATGCATCTTGCAGGATGCTTGGATATAAATGCGTCTGTTAAGGCTGCAAGATTTGTTCGATTTTGTGATGCATTTAATATTCCCATCATTACTTTTGTGGATGTCCCCGGATTTTTGCCGGGCACTAATCAAGAATATAACGGAATCATCCGTCACGGCGCAAAACTTCTGTACGCTTACGCAGAAGCCACGGTTCCTAAAATAACAATTATCACCCGTAAGGCTTACGGCGGAGCGTATGACGTCATGAGCTCTAAGCACATGCGCGGGGATGTGAACCTTGCCTACCCAACTGCAGAAATTGCCGTCATGGGGCCTGACGGCGCAGTCAGCATTATCTTCCGTGAACAGATTGTGAAAGCCAAAGGCGACGCTGCCGTCAAAGACAAGCTTACTGAAGATTATCGATCAACTTTTGCTAATCCTTATAAGGCGGCAGAGCTTGGATACATAGATGAGGTCATAGAACCTTCAGTGACTAGAGTGAGAATTATTGATGCTCTAGAGATGCTTAAAAATAAACGCGACAACAATCCGCCGCGGAAACATGGAAACATTCCTCTCTAGGAGCGATGATGTTTAAAAAAATACTGATTGCTAATCGCGGAGAAATTGCCATCCGCGTTCACCGGGCCTGTAAAGAGCTGGGAATAAAAACTGTAGCTGTATTTAGCGAGGCAGACAGAAATTCTTTGCACGTTCTTCTTGCCGATGAAGCCTACTGCATTGGTCCGGCACCTTCTCGGGAGAGCTATCTCAATATTCCAAAAATTATAGATGTAGCCAAAAAATCAGGTGTCCAAGCGGTGCACCCCGGATATGGATTTCTATCTGAGAACGAAGATTTTGCGGAGGCTTGTAAAGCTGCGGGAATCACTTTTATTGGTCCCACGGTAGAAGCC
>JBBQPV010000014.1:0-12266 GCA_038216925.1 Bdellovibrionia bacterium | reverse complement strand
TTTCTTCAGCTGAAAAAAGCGCAGACTTCCGGGAACTTACGGCAACAAGAACGGTGATTGAACCAAAGATTTTTAATGCTCGTTCAATAACGTCAATGTGGCCCAAGGTGGGCGGATCAAAACTACCAGGATAAACGGCCTTAATTTGTCGGGTCATAGAATGTGAGGATTTTATCACCGTACTCGCGGGTGTCAACGGCTCTCAGCTTTCCAACGTCAAGGGCCAGCGGTTCATGCTTTGAATGCTCAATAACCACCCGGGATTGGGGTTTAAGGGCCTCGCTATCAGCTAAACTCTGTAAAGTTGCCAGGCAAATCTTAGACGGAAAGGGGGGATCTATGAATATGAGGTCAAAAGCTGGCCCCCGATAGCTCTTCAAAAACTTTATAGCTTCTTCTTTGAAAATCGTCACCTGGCGCTCCACTTTCAAAATACCTACGTTTTTTTTGATAATTTGAATGGATTTCACATTGTTTTCCACGAAGCTTACCGAAGATGCTCCACGTGACACCGCCTCAAGACCAACAGAGCCGGTTCCAGAATAGAGATCCAGAACAAAAGCGTCCTCAATATTCCCGGCAATAATATTAAACAGGCTTTCTTTTACCCGATCCGTCATAGGACGAATGTGATCTTCATCAAAAGAAACAAGCTTGTGACCTTTATATTTTCCTGCGATGATCCTCATAGCAAAGACACTACCAAACCTTAGGTAAAACGTGGACGCAAAAACACAGGAAAAAGAACTTTTAGCCCCAAAAATCGCAGCGTCGGTTTCCGTTTGCCTTGCTATTTTTAAGCTCATCATGGGAGTGAAAATATCGTCCTTAGCACTGGTGACCAGCGGGCTTGATTCCTCATTTGACGCGCTTATGAGTACGGCAAGTTTCTTTTTCTTAAAAATATCCCACCGCCCCGCAGACGAAGACCATCCCTATGGACATTCTAGAGTGGCCTCGGTGACAAGTCTTGCCCAGGGTGTAGTCCTTTTATTTGTCACGACATTTTTGGTATACTCGGCAGCACAAAAAATTGATCACCCGCCTCAAAATAATTATGGCCATGACTACTTGTTAGTTGCGGTTATAGCGATGATCACCACCCTTGGACTTTCCATTTATTTGAAAAAAATTGTCCAGCAGACCGGTTCTCAAGTGGTTGCAGCGGATCGGTTTCACTATCTCACGGACTTTGGCGCAAACTTTTTACTCCTTGCAGGATATTTTATTGGACCTAAGCTGGGAAAATACAGTGTTGATTCTCTTCTCACATTTGCGCTCTGTGTATTCATCATCACCGGCGCTTACAAAATTGTGATGGATTCGATAAATAATTTAGTGGATCGGCATGATCCCTATGTTGAAAGAATAGTCATTGAAATAGTCAAAAAACTGTACCCAAAGGTATTGGGAGCTCAACGCATTAGGAGTAGAAAATCCGGGCATCTTACCGCTATAGATCTCGAAGTTGTATCCTGCCGAATAAAATCCTTTGAAGAAGTTCATGAAACAATTCATAAAGTTGAAAATGCAATTCTAGCGGAATTGCCTTACGTAGATATTCTTATTCATCCAGAACCTTGCACCGCTGTGGGTTGCGCGGGTGGGACAAACTGCCTAGCTAAACACTATGAGCTTGCACGTGGGCCAAAAACTGACTGATGGAATTTTTGTATTCTGCTTCAATGGTTTTAAAAATAAATTCAATGAGATGATCCCCGGGATTTATAAGTCCATGATGGCCTTTAAAAGTATCGTAAGTCTTATACACCATGGCTGACCCTTCCACGTGTTTATCCACAAGGGGAAGTTCCATTCTTACGTGGACATAATCGCTAGGCTTGAGAACGTGAGTGCCGGCATTAAATAAAAAGCCTGCCGTGGTGAGTGCCACAACCTGACCCTTAAATTCGCCGGTTTCGCTTTTAAGATGACACTCGAAGGGATAAATTTTCATTTTAGGTGACGTCATTTCAGTTCCTTAAATAACATTTCAGCTTTTTTAACAATATCAAACACATTGTCAAAAGGCTTCCTGATAAAATCATCGGCACCAACTTCCAGTGCACTTTCTCTGTGTTTCACACTAGAATGGGCCGTCATTAAAATTATAATTTGTTTTTTTGAATTTTTGGGATTTTTTGTTCGATATTCTTGAATCACTTGGGGCCCGGTTAATTCAGGCATCACCACATCTAAAAATACTACATCGGGGGCATACCTATACCATTCCGCTAATCCAGTATCCCCGGTGTGGGCCATGGAAACTTCATGACCACTGGCGACAAACGCTCTAGAAAGGGCTTTGGCGACAATCACTTCGTCATCGACAATAAGAATTTTCATGTGTGGGGAAATTTCACGATGAACGTTGTGCCCAATCCGGGCTCGCTTTCCAAAATAAACTTTCCGCCGTGTTTTTCAATTATGTTTTTACTCACTGAAAGTCCTAGGCCAGTGCCCACTCCTTCTTCTTTAGTTGTAAAAAAAGGTTCAAAGACTCTTTCTTGATTATCTATTGGTATGCCGGGCCCATTGTCAGAAAATGATGCGCATGAAAACTCACTTTCATTCCAAGTCTTAATTGTAATGGTTCCGCCCTGAGGCATAGCCTGACAGGCGTTGTTTAATAAATTGAAAAATACTTGTTGGAGTTGGCTGGCCTCAGCATTGATAGGAGAAGTGTTTTCATCAAAATAGGTTTGAAGCCGCTGGTGTCTAAGAGCGGTTTTTAGGAGAGGGATGGTGCTATTTATAATTTCATTTAAGTCTAGCTTTTCCAGGTTATCCTGAGGGGACTCACTGAAGCTCAGTAGATTCTTGATAATAGCTTGGCAACGTACGGCAGCCTTTTCAATTTCATCTAAGTCTTGATAATGGGAATTGTGATCTGGTAACTCTTTCTTTAAGACTTGGGCCATCGCCCTCAATCCAGAAAGTGGATTATTGAGCTCATGGGCGATATTTCCTGCCAGAAGTCCAACTGCTGCTAACTTCTCTGACTGAACAAGTTTCATGTAGAGCTCTCGCTCGCGACTGACATCGGTGTAATGGTTAACTACTCTTACAATTTTATCTTGCTCTTCCCTGTAGTTTTTTACTGGGTAGCTATTCACTCTGAAAGACTTCTGTTGGGAAGTCCGAACAATATTATTTGCAGGTTCCATGGATAAAAGTGCAGTGGGCATGGGACAATCGGCACATATTTCAGTGCGGCCGTCTAGCATTTCATAACATTGAGTTTTTCCTTCTTTATAGAAACTTTTATTTGCTCTTATGACTCCCTCTTGATTATTGACTACGGCGATAGGGTCATTAAACGCACTAAATGTAGCTTCCCACTGATGAGTGGCTGTCACTAGTTGCTCTTTTAAAAGTATTTTGTCTAAAACGATGGACACCACTTGCATACGCTCGGTGATGCGGTCTAAAAAATCCCCCAATTTTTCTTTTTTTAAATTATGCTCCGCAAAAATGAGCGCCAGGGGTTTAGATGCCGTGGCTGCTTCCCGACCTCTGATGGGGATGGCCACAAGTTGCATGACGTCTTTTTTAATATGTGTCTGCCACCAAATACGGTCTTTTTCCGAGGCCGTCCTCACAGACAAATCAGAAAAGTGGGATGGAATTTCAGAGATCATTTTTTCATGGAGAGTGCGGGATTGAGTCCAAATTAATTTTCCCTTTTCACTACCCTCCAGAACCAACATATACAGCACTGACACGCCTTGGAATCGCCACATCTCCTGATGAATGGCCTCATAGAGATCACTTACGCTAGCAACCATAGAGAGGTTTTTCACAAAGCTGACAAGTTCCTTAACCATACGTTGTTTACTTTCAGCCTGGAGACGACTCTCTTCAATATTTTGGGTACGCTTAAAAACCTCAGTTTCTAAATTTTGAGTGAATTCTTCAAGTTGATGATTCTGGACACCAATATCTTGAATCAGCTGAAAATTTACTTTTTGTCTGATGGCATGCTGGATGGCAGCTTCTATTCCAAGGACAAGCTCCGCCTCATCCCAAGGTTTAGTGATGAATCTAAAGACAGAGGCTTTATTAATAGCCTCCTGAATAACTTCAAATTCTAGATATCCAGTGAGCATCAGCCGACTGATATGGGGGTATTTTCTCTTTATTTGTTCAAGAAGTTCGGTGCCGGTCATTCCTGGCATACGGAAGTCTGAAACTACGGCATCAAAGCTTTGCTCTTCAAGGAGCTTCAATGCCGCTGTGGGGGAAGACTCGGTGACAATTTCAAAATTTTTTCCCCTAAAAATTCTTTTAGCTGAGGAAAGTATCGCTTCTTCGTCATCAACGAAGAGTATTTTAGGCTGAGTATTCCTGGTCTGCGTCTGAGTTTGTGTCACCAAGTGCTTTGATTTCTATTTTCCATTGTTCTAGCAAAGTTAGCATTTCATATTCCAGTAGATCTGCGACTAAAGTATATTCCTTTTTCTCAAATGCGTTAAGGATTTGTTGTAAAAGGTTGGGCAATTTAGTTTCTAGAGATTTCCATTCAGTGGTGAGGTCGCCGCGGTATAGTTCGTAGACTGCGCCATAATGAGTGATCAACTCAAAAAAGTCATTCATACTTTCTAAAGTCATGTTTTGGTAGCGCTTGGCATACTCGACGTCACCGGATTGAAACAAGTAGGCTACTTTTTCAAACGCCAACATGAGTTTATCTATATGTTCCATGCAGCCCATAAGACTTTCGTCCAGGAGGCCATCAGGAGATTCCGACTCCACACACAGTTCTGCAATCTCAGAAATCTTCATTTCAGAAAACCTAGATTCCTCAGTTTCTCTCAATTTTGTGCCGTTGACAGAAACTGAACACACCACTCTGCCTTGGTTTTTACTCCATTGAGAGATGGCAGTAATCAATTGGCCAAGATTAGAGGACTCCGGAAACTTTCTGTGCAGATCCTGTGTTTCCCAAAAATTCACTATCATTTCTTGGTTCCCCCTTCAATTCCCCTGTTTTTGATTTTAACCATTGGTAACAATTTAAAGTATGCTCAATGACTTCTGCTTGCGTGCCTGGCAAAATATTTTCTTTTTCACAGAAAAAGTATTCTAGTATCGGATTAATTGATTTGTCTGTTTGACCGATAACTTTCAACACGTCATCGATTTTTTCTATAAGCTGCAATCCGCTAGTTTTAGAAAAATCCGACTTATATAAATTAATTTGAACTGCAGCAATTTCACAAACTTCTAAAATCTGATCTATAAATTTTTTATTCACACTATTTACCGAAGGTCTATCAGCACCAAAATATAGCCAGGTTACAGTGTCCCATCCGGCACTCTCATCGTTTCCTTGATCATCATATCTTACTGGTTTTTTTCCGTCGCAGAGTCGTGCATTTTTATTGGGGGTCTCCATGTGAACAATGCTCTGGATAGACAAAAATACTTCTTCTGGTTTGAGGTGGTGCGGGACACCGCAAGCTAACACCTGACTGCCCTTCACCGTAGGGCCGGTTTCCCAATACTTCACAGGTCCCAAGCTGAGACATAGCGTTGGACAGCCGGCGCCGTTTGCCACATGCATGGGACCGCTGTCAGCCCCCACAAGTAATTTAGCTTTTGAAAGTATTTTTGCTAGGTCGGAAAATTCTGTTTGGCCTATCAAATCTTGCAGATTTTCACAGCCAAGTTCCTTTGCTATAGCTTGTGCTTTTGGCGAGTCACTACCCCCCCCAACCATCTGCACAAAATATCCTGAATCAAGAAGACTCTTAATTAAACTTAACCAATGATCCACAGGCCATGCTTTATTTTCCACACTAGCACCTAAGTGACAAACCACGGTGTCACTTAAAATTCTGTTTGGATATAGTACCAAATCCAAATCGGACAGATTCACCCCTGCTATCATTGCAAAAATATCAATAATGTGAAGGCGATTAAATTTATTTACTCCAACCTGTGCCCTAAAATATCTAGACGCTTCATCGGGAATATGGAGATAAAAATCAGATGATCTAGTGTATCCCCGCACTTCCGAATTTTCAGATGTCACCAGGTGGGTTAGAAAACTACTGGAGGGAGAAAATGACAGATTAATAATTTGATCAAATTTTTCAGACCTCATTGCATCCGCAAATTTTCCAAGTTCAATTTGGGCGGCACCGGTATTCATAGGGTCATCAATAATTGGCGAGAGCCAGCGCTCTGAATCAAAGTGCCAAAAGTGATCAACGGCCGAAAAATCTCTTGCCGCCCCAGCAAATTTTTTTCTAATTAAAAAATGAATCTCCGCCCCTGGATTTTGTCTCTTGATTGCTGAGATTACAGGCCAAGAACAAAATATATCACCGGGTCGGGTGAGCTGAATTATAAGTATTTTCATTTTCGGTAATTGTTTCCGTTGGTAAAATCTGTTCCTGTACAATCTCTTTAAGTAAGAATGCAATTTCTGATTGTCTTGAATAGTCTTTTGTATCCCGGAGCTGACAAGTTAGTTTCTCCAGATTTTTTAAAGTGACGGCCAATTTTTCATTAAGTTTGCTCATAATTCTCCATGTTGATAATGTCCAAAAGTTGAAGGGCATCTCCATTTTCCGGATCGACTGCTAAAAGCCTTTCTAGTTCTAATTCGGCCTCGACAGTCATGCCGGCTTTAAACAGTAAACCTGCTAAACTGTAAATCATGTTTGTATCGTTCTGGTTTTTGAAGGAATAATAGTAAACCCGTTCTAAGGCACTTTCATAATCTTTGTCTTCCAAAGCCCATTGTACTAAGATTTGCAGTGCAATTAAGTTCTCAGGATTTAGATCAAGAGACTTTAAAACCATATCTTTTGCCCATGGTTTGTCATTTTTTTGTCTGGCTACTAACCCCACACCACACCAGGCACGGTCATTGTAAGGATTAATATCAATTGCGGCCTTAAAGTATTCAAAAGAATTTTTAAAATCAGATTTATAAAAGCAAAGGGATCCCAAATTAACTTGAAGTGCGTCGGAATGAGATCTGATTGTAAACGCCTTATTATAATTTTCTTCAGCTGACTCTAAATCTCCCAGCCGCATATAACTATTGCCCAAGTTTTTATGAAGGTCAAAAAGTCTAGGACTCTCAGCATGGGTGAACTCAAGGCCTCTGATCCAAACGTCCCGAGCTTTTTCATTCTCTTTTAATTCATAGTAAATCTCACCAAGTTCATAAAAATCTTGATCAGACTTCCTAATATTTATGAGCTGCTCGTAACACTTCAGAGCATTGGGCATGTCCCCTTCCTGCTTAAAACACCATCCCATCCAGCGGACCGCGTCGGAATGGTAGGGTTGTCTTTTTAGCAGGTCTCCCAAAATGTGCCGAGCCATTCTAAACTCACCGTTATCCACCAACAAAAGCGCGTTCCGCAAAAGATAGTTCCAAACGGTGCTCTCGTTGGGGATTGGTGGCAAGCCCTCATTTTCTTCAATTTCATCGAAATTTTTGAAGGCGTCATCTAGACGGGCAAACATCTTTTGTTTTTCTACTTTGATTTTTTTATAAGCTGTTTTGATTCTTTCTAGATTCTTTTCCATGCAGTCCCCTCGGGACCCTAAGGAGCAACGAGGGTGCCAAACCTCAACAGTGTTTAGGTTGAAAATAGGTTATTTTTTCTAGGCTATAGTCTATGCTTTACGGCAGTAAAATGACGAAACTCGGATCATGTGTCAAATTCATGACATTAAAACTCTTCGTCAATAATTTCTTTCTTGCTGAAACTTTTGTAGGAACCAATCGTCTTTTTATTTTTTCTCACGGTTTGAAGTTCCATAATGATCTGTGTTTTGGCTTGCTCGATGATTTGCATGATTTCCAAATCTTGGGCAAGAATCATATGAACAAACTCATCCTTCGCCTGAAGTAAATCTTTTGTGCGGTTTTTATATTCATTGGGTATGACGGTAGTTGTAAAATCGGCTACCCTTGCTTCAATCATCATATCAATATGTTTTATGATGTTTAGAATATTTTCCCGTTCTTCCCTAAATTCTTCCAAATCAGAAAAGTCACCTACGTTTAATTTTTTAAGCTTCATAATATTAAGCCCAACAAATTTTTCAAGGTAACTATTCTTCTCTTCAAGCAATGTGATTGTTCTGATCATTAATCCCCCATTTGTAATCATCCTGATTTCTGCTTCTTTAAACTATCAATAGCCTGAACCCAACCATCGTTGAGAGTGTTCATAACCTTTAGCGCGTTGTGGAGACAGCTGACGTCAGCCTTTGAATTGGCTTGGGTGAGCTGATCCATAATGTACATATAAAGTTGTTCAAGATTTTTTGCTATATCCCCACCCACTTCAAAATTCAGAGTGTTACAGAGCTCCATGACAATGTCATAGGCCTTGCCGATGTAGAGCCCTCGGTCTGCAATGTTTTTAGTTTCACAAGCAATGATTGCTTGTTTGGTGAACTTGATAGCCGCTTCATAAAGCATGAGCAGTAATTTTTCGCGACTAGCGCTATTCACCGATGTCTGTTTGTATTTCTGATAAATATTTTGTGTCATGTTGTTTTAATTTCCCCCTTAACCTTGTGAAAAATTAGGACCATTGTCTCCGCCACCGCCGCCCATCCTTGCAGCCAAATACTGGCCCTGGGATTTAAGACGTGACATTGTTTCTTCTAAATGTGCGAATTGATTTTTTAGTTGAATTTCCTTTTGTCCCAAGATCCGCTCTTTATTCGCGATTTGTTGGTCAAACTGGTCTATCTTGGATTTTAATCCGTGAGATCTTTGGGTCAGTGGACCAGTAGAGGGATCTAACATATTGTTGATAGCCGTCTTTATTTGAGGGATGAGTCCCACTGACTGTCCATCCCCAATAAAGTATTCCGTGACATCTGGAAGTTGTTTTGCCACAACCGAATTAAATTTTTCTTCATCAAATTGCAAAGTTCCTGCACGAGTGAATGACACACCTAATTGGGTTAAATATTTGATATCTCCCTGAACGCCGTAAGCCATTCCCTGAAGAACGTTTCTGAGACGACTCTCGATATCTCTGAGCATGCCATCGCCGCCCAGTGTTTTAGTGGTGTCGGTGTCTTTGTCTAATTTATTTTGAGCTTGAACGAATTGGAAAACTCCATTGACTCCGTCCACAAATTTCTTAATTTTTCCAGTAATGATTTCACGGTCTTCAGTGATATTAATACCGATTTCTTTTCCGGGCGCCGCTTGATGAAGATCTAGGGTGACACCAGGAATAACGTCGTTGAGTTTATTTTCTGAAATATCAAACTCAAAACCATCTACTTTTACTTTTCCGTTTTCGGCGGGGCGTTCTTTCTCAAGATAGAAATCCTGATCGCCATCGAGAAAATAAAATGTAGGGAACTGCACACCCTGCTCTTCACCCACACCTTTTCCGGTGAGCATGAGTCTCCACGGCGCGCTCTTATCTGATTTATCCTGGATGACAGACGCTTGAACCCCAAGTCCCTTAGAGTTTATAAGCTTGGCAAGGCCATCTAGTGTGTTGTTTTTATTGTCTACGTAGAATTCTTTACTTGAGCCGTCGGATAATTTTACTTTGAAATAACCAACGCCCACTTGAGTTTCATTTTTATCTTGAAATCCATTACTCACCGCTGAAGTCTTGTGGGCAAGTTTCATTACTTCAATTTGATAACTTCCGGGGCGTGCCTCATTTTTATCTACGGTTCCCGCAATAACATTAGGATCGCCAGTGGCAAGTTTCAGATCTGAAAAGCCCCGAGTGTTTCCCAATTCTTTTAAACCGGAATAAATTTCCCGAACCTTTCCAGTAAGATCATCAACAAGTTTAAGTTGTTCTTGGGCTTTACCTTTACGAACTTCAATAGCTTTAATAGGCACACGTTCAGCATCAACAAGTTGCTGAACTATGTTGGGCGGGAGCCCTGTGTTTATGGAACCAAAACTTATTCCCACAGAGTCCTCCTGACAAGAGTGGGTTGCCTATAATATTATTTTCACTCATAAAGGCATAATTCTTTGAGTCAAAAATCTAACTGGTCTCCCAAAAGGTGACAGCCCACTTTCCAATAGGCACCGCGTTAACCTCATGACTGATTCCCTAACAGCAGACTTTAGTGAGGTGGATAGGGACATGGTTTTTAGAAATTAAATAAGACATGGAATCTTAGAGAGCTTTATTGAGAAGGGTACCACGGTTGGACTGGGACTTGCTCTTGACCATGGCCCAGAGTTCGGTATCGGAAATACGTCTAATCACTTTTCCCGTGTAATCTTCAACGAAAACTATGACTCGACCTTGATTCTTTTCCACTCGTAATTGCAGATTATTGTTCTTGAAGCCTGGGTTCTCTTTAAGAAATTTCAAGGCCTCTTCTAATTCCGCGTCGTTGAATCGATGTTGTTCCGGTTCTTGCCCGCCGCCACCCTGTTGTGGGTCACGATCCATAGCTTCTTTAGCCTGACCGGTAGATTTTTTATCCGTGCGTTTTAAAAAATCAACAGCAATCAAATTTCCAACAACACCTTTTATATTCATCCGTCAATTTATTCGGCGTTTTTCTTAACTTCTTTAACTAGACTTATAACTAGAAGTTAAGGAAAAAAGTGGAGAAGGTAAATCCTTCCCCACTCGGTGTGTGGGCTCGAGCGACGGGGGTTAAGCCTCATCGCCCTGAGATGAATCAACCAATCAACTTAAGGGCCAAGCCTGACATCTGGTTAGCTTGTGCAAGAGTCGCTGTTCCGGTTTGCAACAGCACGTTGTTTCTGGTGAGTTCTGCTGTTGCACTTGCAACATCAGTGTCACGGATACGGCTATTTGCTGCGGATAAGTTCTCTTCTTGGATTCCCAAGTTATTGACTGAAGATTGTAATCTATTTTGAATTGCACCAAGATCAGCGCGAGTTTTATTAACTCTAAGAGACGCTTCATCAAGTTTTGTGAGAGACTCTTGTGCCCCTTCTTTAGAAGAATAATCTATTCCGGCTAAATCAAGTGCGTCGATAGTCGCATTTTGTTGTCCAGCTTGAAATTTGATTCTATCTTCATTATCAACGTTATGAATTCCAACTTGAAAGTCAAAAGTTTGTGACGTTCCATCAAGTAAATGCACATCACCAAATTTAGTGGTTACGGCAATTCGTTGCATTTCCTCTTTTAATTGTTGAACTTCAACGTTAACCATTCCACGCTCGCGATCACCGATAGTATCAGAAGCGGCTTGCACTCCTAATTCTCTCAATCGCACAACAATGTTTGAAATTTCATTCAATCCGCCCTCTGCGGTCTGAACCATGCTGATGCCGTCATTTGCGTTACGGTTAGCTTGTCTGAATCCGCGGATCTCTGCTTTAAAAGTTTCGCTTAACGCCAAACCTGCAGCATCGTCAGCTGATTTGTTGATACGACTTCCTGATGCTAATTGTGCATAGGAACTTTGAATTGCTCTTTGGCTCTCGCCAAGATTTCTTTGCGCATTGATAGACGCAATGTTTGTTGAAATACGTAAACCCATATAACCCCCTAATAGGTTTATGTCTTCCCTAACTCATCCGCTCCTGACCCAGCCCACCCGGGCCTAAGAAACAAATGTCGACTTCCAGTCAAGTGATTGATTAATAATTAGAGGTATTCAGTTTTTTCTTCATGAGTGGTACTGCTTTGCAACTTCTCTCGGCACTTCTTTGTTGGTACTGCCTTAATACTACTGCTACTGCCTGGTACTTCTTCATGAGGTCTAAACTTCCAACCTCATTTCCTTCAAGCATCTATTCGGTAGAAGGTCGCGCGACTAAAGAGAGGAGATTTAAAACTAGACCGAAGTTTTGTTTTTCTAGACTGAGGACGGGGAAATTTTAGTTTTTCTCTGGACCGAAGGCCTGAAGTTTTATGCGGTTTACTAGACTGAAGACTTGGTTCTTAATAAATTTTTACCTGACGGCTGGGGTCACTGATGGTTCGAGCTTGAATTTGTTAGGCGGGTATAGTGTTGTAATTAATTACTACAAGACGAGATGTTTGTCACAATATTTTGCGAATGCTCCGGATACCAAATGCAAAACAAGTCCTTATTTATCTCTCAGCGCTGCAACCACACTTCGTCATCTGACGATTTCATTATATATCGTAGCCTTACTTTCCACATTTTGAAAATCATTCCTTCCTTTTCATGAGAATGTTTTACTGTGATCTCAGCGCTCCCATTTCTCTTTTTACTGTATTACCACCGAATTTGCTTCTGTTTCTCTCCAAATCCACACACGTCCCAAACTGTCCTTAAGAATA
>JBBQPV010000013.1:0-12286 GCA_038216925.1 Bdellovibrionia bacterium | reverse complement strand
TGGTCGTGCCCCAAATCTTCTCACCCTTACGATTTTTAGAATCTTTCAGGGATTGATGGGTGGCGCACTGTTACCCACGTCCCAAACACTCATTTATGAACAATTTCCGAAAGAGAAGGCCGGGATGGCAGGAGCCATTTTTGGAATGAGTGTGATGATTGGACCCACTCTAGGTCCAGTATTGGGCGGATATCTCACCGATCAATTCGGATGGCGGTCTATTTTCAATATAAATCTGCCACTTGGGTTAGTAGCATTTTTTATTGGTACCATTTGCATTTTTGACCGAGTAGATGAAAGTGGAATTAAGCCCACTAAAAAAGAATTTGACGGTGTTGGACTTGCTCTTCTTGTTTTAGGGATAGGGTGTCTCCAGTATGTTTTGGAACGTGGCAATGCGGACGATTGGTTTTCATCCACAGGAATTGTAATCAACTCAATTATTGCCATCACATGTATTCCAGGATTTGTGTGGTGGGAGTTGAGGGTAAAAGATCCCATTATTAATGTGCGTCTTTTTAAAGAAAAGATAGTCAGCAACGGCGTTTTTCTGATGTCTTGTTTGGGATTTTTTTTATACGGACTCATATTTATTTTACCCATTTTTCTAGTGCAGACATTCCATTACACGGCAACGCAAATCGGAGCATTTTTTATTCCGGGTTCTATTTTAACTGCTCTCATGATGCCATTTATAGGCAAAGCCATGACGGCCAAAGTTAATCCAAAAATACTTATATTTGTAGGTCTCACAAGTATAGAATTTTGTCTGTTTCTCATGACTAAGTTTTCCCCCATGACTTCAAAAAACGCAGTCCTTGGGATGTTATTCGCTAGGGGATTTGCCTTGGCGTTTTTGTTTGTTCCAATCAACTCGTCCATATTGAGTCAATTTAAGGGAGTAAACCTGGGCCAGGTTTCTGGGCTTTTGAATTTGTTTCGACAAATAGGAGGAAGTTTAGGCATTGCTTTTGTAGCCACCATGTTGACATTTAAGAGCAGACAAAATTACCTAGACATGACTTCTAAAGTTTCTCTCCTTAATTCCAATACCAGGAACGCCTTTTATGGCGCAACAAACGGCATGGGACAAAAAATGACTGAAGCTCTTGGTATGGGCACAGGACATAATGCTGCACTTCAAACCATTCTTCATCGAATAAATGCCCAGGTGTTTATGGTCGGCTTTAATCAGTTGGTTTGGATTGTGATGATTATTTTCGCCTTGTCTTATATTCCGCTCTATCGTTTAGAATTAAAAGTCAAACCCACAGGACCCATTGACAGCCATTGACCAATTGACATCTAATTTAGTCACATTGAAATGAGGTAAGTGATGGACAATTCAATTTATTCAATTCTAGTTAAAGACCCCAGTGGCCGTGAAATTAAAATGGAGGAGTTTAAAAATCATCCTCTTTTAATTGTAAACGTAGCCAGTAAATGTGGTTTTACTCCACAATATTTGGGTTTAGAAAACCTTCATAAAAAATTCCGTGAAAAAGGACTTATTGTTATTGGATTTCCTTGCAATCAGTTTGGTGGTCAAGAGCCAGGGAATGATTCAGAGATTCAGAGTTTTTGCAAACTCACCTATGACGTTTCCTTTCCAGTAATGGCAAAAGTTGACGTCAATGGCGGTGCAGAGCATCCACTGTTTAAATATTTGAAATCAAAAGCTCCCGGCATCCTTGGTACTGAAGGGATCAAATGGAACTTTACAAAATTTCTTGTGTCAAAAACTGGTGAAGTGCTGGACCGCTACGCTCCTCAAACCAAACCTGAAGATCTTGAAGACGACATCGTGAAGGCTCTCTAATGGAAGATTTTTTTCAGTCCCCACCTGTTCTGAAAAATCAATTCACCGATGATGATCTTTTGCAAAGTGCGCTTAGGTGGAAGCTATCTCCGGCAACTTTCAAAAGTATTTCACCCCATCTAGAAAAATTGGGAGCCCGGGCGGCGGGGGATTTATTTGACCTTGCCGATCAGGCAGAAAAAAATCCGCCTAAATTAATAAATTTCGACCCTTGGGGTAACCGCATTGATAAAATTGAAGTCAGTGCGGCATGGGTTGCATTGGAAAAGGCTGCGGCAGAAGAAGGCATTGTTGCCAGTGGGTATGAAAGAAAGTACGGCAGTGACTCTCGGATTTATCAAGGGGCGCTTCTTTATTTATATCATCCGTCCTCTGCGATTTTTTCTTGCCCCCTGGCCATGACAGACGGAGCAGCAAAAGCCTTTGAACTTTTTGGTGAAGGTCCTCTAAAAAAGGAAGTATTATCTCATCTGACGTCCCGAGACCCCGCGCAGTTTTGGACATCTGGTCAATGGATGACGGAACGCTCCGGTGGCTCTGACGTTGGGCAAACTGAAACTGTCGCAAAAAAAGTCGGTAATGGCTACGAGCTTACCGGTACAAAGTGGTTTACGTCAGCGGCAAGTTCACAAATGGCCATGACCTTAGCTCGCATTGAAGGTGCTTCGGAAGGCAGTCGGGGCTTAAGTTTATTTTTTGTGCGGACCAAAAATGAAAGTGGAGGGCTCAATAAAATTGAACTCCATCGTCTCAAAGATAAGTTAGGCACAAAGGCACTTCCCACTGCAGAACTTACAATGAACGGCACTCCAGCTACTTTGATTGGTGAAGAAGGGAGGGGCGTAAAAAATATCTCCGCACTTTTTAACATCACAAGAATTTATAATTCTGTTTGTGCTGTAGGCTACATGCGAAGAGCCTATGCGCTGGCCTTGGACTACGCAAATAAACGAATGGCGTTTGGAAAAAAAATTATTGATCATCCCCTCCATGCCCATACTTTAAAAGAAATGCATAATGAGCTGGCAGGTAATTTATTTTTTTCCATTCACGTCATGAAGCTCCAAGGTCTTGACGACATGGGCGAAGCAACGCCACAAGATAAAGCCATGCTCCGTTGTCTCACTCCCATACTTAAACTCCATACCGCTAAAAAGGCGGTGGCCTTAGTCAGTGAAGCCTTAGAATGTTTTGGCGGCGCAGGGTATGTGGAGGACACTGGCCTTCCTAAAATCCTCCGGGACACTCAAGTTTTAGCAATTTGGGAGGGCACCACAAATGTCCTTAGTTTAGATCTTTTACGTTCCATGGAAAAAGAAAATACGTTTGCGGCTTATCTTATAGATGTAAAGAAAAGACTAGCTGAAATCAAAGGCTTATCAGATGAAGTGAAAGCAGTCGGTGAGGTCATAACTAGGCTTGAGAATTTTGTTTTGATCGAGGCCTCAGCGAGGAAGCTTGCCTTCACTATGGCTCGAGTCTTTATTGCGACACTTCTCTTGGATAATTTTTCTCTCACACAAAAAGAAGAGGCAAAAGACCTAGCACAGTTTTGGATTTCCCGTGATCTGGATCTTTTGCCTCGTTAATTCATTCTAAAATTAATTCTTGATGCTACCTGCACCATTAATATTCTTTGTTCTCATTTCTTCTAAACCAGATTCAACTTTTTCGCTGAAGCTGTTTTTCATGTTCTGAACAAGGTCAACGGAAACGGTGATCACTCCACCTGCAACACAAGTTCCGGGATCACGTTTAGCAGCAACCACTGTCATCCGTGCAACAGGTTGTGAGCCAACGGGTTCAACCAATTTAATGACATCACCTTGAGACAGGGAACAACCTTCTCCGGTAGCTTCTTCACTGACTGAAATACTGTCATCTACGATGAAGAGATGAGTAGTGTCATTGAGAACCGTTTGGAGAGGTGTTGTTTGTTGGTTTTTGAAAGCTTCCATTTCTTGTTTAACTTGACGAGCAATTTGCTCTTTAACAGCATCATTGATCACGCCAACATTTCTAGCTGCTTGTTCTGCACGTCTTGCAGCAAGTTCAGCACGCTCTTCAGCGTCTTCTGCTCGTTCTGCGTAACTGATGTTCATGTAGCTAGCCCAGATATAGTCAGACACCCAGTATGGAGCTGAGTAGTATGATGGGTATGGACGCCAGTAATATCCGTAGTAACCGTACCAAGGATAGCTATTGTAGTAATTGTTGTATGCCCAAGGACTGCTCCAAGGATTGTAGTAAAATCTTGCAGCATAATATCCTGCAAAGTATCCAGCCCAGAATGCGCCGGGAACATAGCCATAATATGAACGTCCATAATAGTTGTACGGAGCGTAGTAGCGGTTATATGTGCGATTGTTAACAATGTAAGTTCTCTCAACTCTTCCGCCAACAATAACGCGGTCATTGTAGCGATAGTTTGCGCGAACGTTATTGTATTCACGAACGTGCACACCATTTTCTAATCGGTAGTTCTTTTCCACTGCTACTTTTCCTGAACGGTCAAGTATGGTGGTTTTTGATCCTGCAATTCGTCCGTCACCGGTGCGAATTACTTCATGAACGCGAGTAGCGTTACCGTTGCGATCAAAATTGGTTACTTTTCCACCATTAACAACTTGTGCTTTAGTGTGATCAGGACGGTACTGAACAGAGTGGTCACCTTGTTTTTCAACGTAGCCACCACCTTTGATGGGTTTTGTTTCAACAGTGCCTGGTTTAAAGAATCCATTCATGCCGCGGTCTTTAGCAGTCTGTGTTTGATGTGCGGGAACAACAACAGCAGGTGTTGTGGGTCTCACGTCTTGACGACGGTCAATTTGTCTTTGCGCGGGTTGAGTCACAACAGCGGGTGTTGTGGGTCTCACATCTTGACGACGGTCAATTTGTCTTTGCGCGGGTTGAGTCACAACAGCAGGTGTTGTGGGCCTGACGTCTTGACGACGGTCAATTTGTCGTTGTGGAGCAGGAGCAACATAGGCGGGCCGTGACGGAGTCACAGTCGCAGGACGTGCGGGCGCAGCAGACTCATGTCTTGGTGCAGGAGCAGCTTCATGATGGCTTGGTGCTGCTGCGGCAAGAACAGATCCCGAGGCGGCGAACCCGAGAACCATTGTTAATGATAAAATATTTTTATTCAGATGCATTTGATATCCTCCCTTTACGGTTTTTTAAAAGTTCACGACCCACTAGAGCAACATCTGTGCCCTAAAAAAACCTGTCAAAACCAAATTGGAATTTAATGGAAATTATAAATGCAATTTCTTCAAATGAAACCGGCGAAGTGAGAAAATTTAATTTAAAAATGTAAGATCATTTAAGATTTTAAATAATCTTTTGTGAGGTTCACAAACAGTTGGGGATTTTCAATATTACAAGAATGCCCTTGGTTTTTTAGTTCCTGATATCGACATCCTGGAAGAAGTTTAGCTAATTCCGCAGAATCATCTTTGGATAAAATCTGGTCAAATTCTCCGTGCAAAATAAAAATCGGATTTTTTATTTTCGGTAATTCCGCTTTAAAATTTATAGAACTTAAAATTTCTGGAATTCCTCTCCAAATCAAGGGGTCGACATTAAAAGCATCGTCCACTATTTTTTTAAAAAGTCGTGAATCGGTATCATTTTGGTAAATGGTGCTACCCATAACGGCACCACAAAATTCCTTATTAGTTTTCATTTGATCAAAAGCTGCTAATAGGTCTGGAGGTGCCTGAAATCCCCAAGGTGCAACGGGGTCAAGGAGCACCACCTTAGAAAATAGTTGTGGTGCGAGTAGAAGCGCCTGTAACGCAATAATGCCGCCGGTTGAATGTCCAACTAGATGGGTTTTATCTATTTTTAAAAAACCCAGAAGATCTACGTAGTCTTGAGCTAACCTCTCCACTTTTAAATCTTTTATGCTTTGAGGTCCGTCAGATTTTCCGCAACCGCGCCATTCAGCAAATATGAGACTGCCTTTATCGGATTTAAGACTGGTCCAATTCTCTACTGTTGGTTCCCACCACGTGTTTGAAGATAAGTTGCCGTGTATAAATAGAACGTTCTGATCAAAGGCGTTTTCTTTTATGTCGTAGTGGATTTTATATTTCCCATTGTCAAAATAGGCCATGCTTTAAGTCCTATAAGTTTATCAAGAGTTTGCCACACCGAGCAGTATTGGCCTTTGGATCACCTTCAAATACTTTTCCACCGGAGATTTCTTTTCTTCCCAACATAATACCTGTAATCCATTCGCCAGCCAATCTAGGTACGGCCTCAGGGATTTTATGTTCTGATCCAATGATATTTATTCTGCTGGCTTTTTGTTTTTGTGAAAGACCGTTCCAGAGTGCGTCGTGATCCGCAGTTGGAATATATTGATCCTTTTCTGCCACCATCAAATGGATAGGGACTTGAGGAACTCGAGGAAGTAGTTCTAAGGTATGAAAGTTTTTAGTTCCCAACGCCATCCTGAAAACATTTTCTAATTTATAAGGATTACTCAAAACGGAAGGTTCCGCCGCAGGGAAAGTCGCATAAACAAGCTGATGAAAAAAGAATTCGTACAGATCATTGTCAGAGCTTCGATTGTAAGGGTTCATGGCCCGGGTCATTTGAATTTCGGATTTTATAATGGCTTCAAGTTTGCGATCAGCATTCATTAAAGGCGCCATTGGAATTAGACCCTTTACTCGGCTGGGATACAAAGTGGAAAAATAGAATTCCAATCCACCGCCATACGATAAGCCTGCCAACATTACGGGTCCGTCAATCTTTAAATTGTCAAGAACGGCCGCCAAATCCATCGCTTGAGCATTCATTAACACTCGGGAAGTGAGCATTCCGCTATTTGGGTCTTGACCGTAAGCGTTGTATCTCAAAATGTTAAATCCTTTATCTTTGATATACGGCATCAGCTGATCCCAGCTGGTGGTGTCATAGGTGAGTCCATTAAGGAGAACTAGGGTGGGGGCGCCAGGATTGGTATGAAGGTAGTCCACATAGAGTTTTCGTCCAAAGTGAACCTCAGTGTATCCCTTAAAATTTTCTGAAAAGCCTGAAACAGAAAACATTAAAACAGCAGCAATTAAAAAATACTTCATTGAACCCCCGGAAAAATTAATTTAGCAGACCAAACCACCATCTACACTTAGAACTGTTCCATTAATATAAGACGCTTCTGCGGAAGCTAAAAACATACACGCGTTGGAGATGTCTCTGGTCACTCCCAGTCTTCCTACGGGAACTTTTTCAGCCATTGCTTTCAAGACCTCTTGAGGCATCTTTTCAACCATTTTTGTTTGAATAAAGCCTGGAGCAACTGCATTCACCGTAAATCCTTTACGAGAGAGTTCCCGGGCCAAAGTTTTAGAAAAACCAATGACGCCCGCCTTGGAAGCAACATAGTTGGTTTGTCCAAAATTTCCGTACAGGGCCACCACACTTGATATATTTATAATTCTTTTGTTTTGAGAATCTTGGGCAAATTTCTCCAAGAGACTTTTTGTGACATGAAAAACTCCCCCTAAATTAGTATCTATGACGGATTGAAAGTCTTCGGTGGTCATTTTAGCGAAGGATTTATCTCTTGTTATGCCTGCATTATTGATTAGTCCATGGATAGGATTTTTTAAATGAGACGCAGCCTTGTGGCATGACTCAACCTTTGTTACATCAACTTGTTCAAAACTAACACTGTCTGAGAATTCTTTAAGCTCATCTTGGGCAATGTTTAAGGCGTCGGCTGAATAATCCCAAACGCTCACTTGCGCGCCGGCAGCTAAAAAGTCCTTTGTGATCTGAAATCCAATCCCTTGGGCGCCACCGGTGACTACTAGAGAAAAATTTTTAAAATTGTAACTTGAGGTCATAGTGAAAACTGTTTACACACATAGAGTAATCCAGACAACATCTTTGATCCAAGTTGAATCTTTTTCTAAAGATAGCTAAGACCATTTCATGACGAATGCGATCATTGCCGGCACTGGATTTCATGTTCCTGGGTCTCCCATACCTAACGCCGTGTTCAACGAAAAATACTCCATGGACATAGATAAATTTCTGCGGGAAAAGAGAAATATTTTTTTCCGTCATTATATGGATGCCGGCCAAGTGACATCTGACTTAGCTTTAGCTGCATGTGAAACAGCGTTAAAAAATTCAAATCTAAAGTCGTCAGACATAGATCTTATTATTGTCGCCACGGACACACCAGATTACATGTCACCTTCTACAGCGTCTGTCTTGCAACATAAGCTGGGGGCAAATTATGCAGGAACGTTTGACCTCAATTCTGCCTGTGCAGGATTTGTCACCGCTCTAGATGTTGCGTGGAAATATATTAAAGCAGATCCCCATCAATATAGAAATATTCTGGTGGTCGGTGCTTACGGGATGAGTAAATTTCTAAATGAAGAGGATTTCAAAATAGCAACTTTATTTGCAGATGGGGCGGGTGCGGTGGTTCTGCAAGCGACTCATGCAGAAGATCGCGGGATTTTAGCCTCTCAGCTTTACACTGACGGTCAGTATCACGATTACATGGGAGTTTACGGCGGTGGCACTTTCATGCCCCTCAGTCAGAAAACGCTAGACCGAAAGGGCCATCTTTTAAATTTTGCAAAAAAGATTCCCATTGAGACAAATGGCACCCACTGGCCAAGATTAGTAAGGTCCTTGCTAGACAAAACAAACGCTCAAGTTAATGACGTTAAAAAATATTTTTTCACACAAATCAATATCGACAGTATTAATGAAAGTTTGGATAAGCTGAGTGTGGAAAGAAATCTTTCTCATAATATTATGGATAGATTTGCCTACACCGGCAGTGCATGTATTCCCATGGCCTTGGCAGATGCCGACGAGAAAGGTCTTCTCCATAAAGGGGACCTGATGATGCTTGTCGGCTCTGGAGGCGGACTCTCTATGGCGGCCATGGCGTTGAAATGGTGAATGTACAATTAGATTGGCTCAAAAAGTGGGCGATGTTTTCACCCCATAAGTCTGCTCTCAAAGAAGTGGGATCAAATAAATCCTTTTCATACTTCGAGTTTTACAATTCTTCCATGGCACTGGCGGAATACCTCAAGGCTGAATTTGATTTAAATGTTGGAGACCGAGTTGCGGTTTTGTCCACCAACGAATTTGAGTACGTTGTCCTATTTTATGCACTTCAGCGCATCGGGGCCATCATGGTGCCGGTAAACTGTCGATTAACCGCAAATGAAATAAAACATATTTTGTCAGACTCTTCTCCAAAGCTTGTTATCCATCAGGAAGTTTTTAGAAACACCGTAAGTGAAACGGGATTTAAATGTCACCAGTTAACAATGGAAGCCGTGTCTGATTTTGTGAGCACTCAGAAATGTCCGTCAAAAGTTGTCGAGTATGATTCCCAAATAGATTCTGAAACTGCGTGTATGATTCTTTATACTTCGGGCACAACTGGCTCTCCTAAAGGTGCTCTAGTTCACCATGGAATGCTTTTTTGGAATTCCGTAAATACGAGTCTTCGACTCAACATAAGCCAAAATGACAAGACACTCATATTCATGCCATTTTTTCACACGGGAGGCTGGAATGTTCTGACCACTCCGTTTTTCCATCGTGGGGCAGAAATAATATTAATGAGAAAATTTGACCCAAAGCTTGCTCTGAAAGTAGTGGAAGCTGAGAAACTAACAATCCTTTTTGCTGTACCCACAATGATGCAGATGATGGCTGATGAAAACGAATTCGGAATTACAAAGTTCAAATCCGTACGATACGCCATTGTGGGAGGAGAACCCTCATCGCTGGAGCTCATCCAAAAATGGAATGCTAAGGGTGTTCCATTTCGCCAAGGATACGGGTTAACGGAATTTGGGCCCAATGTATTTTCCTTAAATGAAGAAGATTCCCAGACGAAACTCGGGTCTATTGGTTTTGCGAATTTCTACATAGATGTTAAAATTATAAATAAAACTGGTGACGACTGTGTGCCCGGTGAAGTTGGGGAATTGATTTTAAAGGGACCGATGTGCACTAAAGGGTATTGGAATAATCTCAGCGCCACTTCTGATGCCATCAAAGACGGTTGGTTTCACACTGGAGATCTTGTCAAAAAAGATGAGCATGGATTTTTTTATGTGGTTGGGAGGAAAAAAGAAATGTACATCAGTGGCGGAGAGAATGTTTATCCTATCGAGGTGGAACATGTTCTAAAACGCCACCCCCATGTTAAAGAGGTGGCCGTAGTTGGCGTGCCTGATGAAAAGTGGGGAGAAGTGGGAAAAGCGTTTATCGTTCCAATACATCAAAATATTGATCTGGATCATGTTAAAAACTTCTGTTCGGGAAATTTAGCTAAATTTAAAATCCCAAAACATTTTCATTTAATTCAAGCCTTGCCCAAGGGAGACAGTGGAAAGATTTTGAAGAAAGCTCTGTTAAACTTTACGTAACCATTGCCCCGGAGCTTTAATCTCACCGCGCTGGATATGTTGAATCGCTTCCAGAAGTTTCGCAGCCACAGGAGTTGCACTGGGCAGGCGAACTTGTGAAAGTGGTCCTCCCTGTTTTTCCTGAATTGAAAATTCTCCGATTGAGTGAATGACGGCCGCGGTCCCACAAGCAAAGGCTTCCGTAACAATTCCACTTTGAATGTCTTTTACCATCTGAGTGAACGAAAGTTTCTTCTCAGATGCCTTAAGCCCCAAAGTGGGGGCAATTTCTAAAAGGGATTGTCTTGTGACACCTCTCAAGATCGCACCGTTTAATTCTGGAGTGATTATTTCATTTCCTTTAACCATAAAAAAATTCATGCCGCCCAATTCGTCAATAAAATCATGATGGATGGCGTCGAGATAAAGCACCTGATCACAACCGGCAGCCTCTGCGTGGGCCTGGGGAGCTAGACTAGCTGCATAGTTTGCCGCGGTCTTAGCTTCTCCCAATCCACCTCCCGGTATGGCTCTCACAAATTCCCGACACATGAGAACTTTTGCCGGTTTGGCTTGACCACCTGGAAAGTAACTCCCTACCACGCAGGATAGAACATAAAAGGAATAATTCTTAGATTTCCCCACTTTGACAATTTCATCTCGGGCGATGAGCAGAGGCCTCAAATAGAGGGCGTGATTTGGAAGGGAAGGGACTGACTCGCTTTCGAATCTAACAAATTCTTCCACAGCTTTGATGAACACTTCCTCGCCAATAATGGGCATGGCTAATTTCTCCGCGGATTTCATAAACCGCTTAGCGTGGAGATCAAGTCTAAATATCGCCACAGACCCGTCTTTTTGCCTGTAAGCTTTGAGCCCTTCAAAAATACTTTGGCCGTAATGAAAAACCACCGAGGCCGGGGTAAATTTTTCGCCTTCATTTAAATACTTTATTGCAGCCAGATAGGGACCCTTCACTCCTGCTTCAATGTCCATTTGCAGGAGGTGGGGAGTAAAAGCTGTGCCAAATTTGGGATTTTCTGGGTACGTAGGCGCTGATAATTTTGGCTGAGTCTTAATGTCGATCATTACTTTCTTATGGGCCAATGTGGGCCCCGGTGTCAAAGACTAAAATTTACTTAAATTCTTTGACTACCATGTAAGAACTCCATAAAAGAGTAGGGGTTAAAGGGGGAATCATGAAACATTTTGCGGTTTTTTCACTGCTTTCAATTGGTTTAATTTCTTCACTAGTGAGTGCACAGGAAAGTTCAAATCAGGTTCAATTTAAAGTCCTGACGACACACGCGGTTGTTGATCGCGATACTTTGCTTAAAGTCTCCGTTGAAGAATTGGCTCCTCAATCAGGAGTGTGCCCTTACTACGCGAAGGGATTCATATTCGACGCCAATACAAAAAATCTCAAAGTGGACATGACAAAAGGTTTCTGTCCCAATGAACAATACGGAAAATCTGCAGGAAAATTTTATTGGATGGTTCCATCTGCTTTGGTGAGATCTCACGATAAAATTTGCGTCTCCGTCAATGGGGGACGGGCGGACTCAGTTTCATTTGAAGGTTTAGGGAAGGGTTTAAAGTTAGTAGAAAGAGGAAGTTGCAAATAATAATACTCTAGGGGGGGTAATGATCAACACAATCAAAGGACTCACAGTTGCTGCGAGTCTATTTATTAGTTTTTCAGCATTTGGAAATGGATTAATTGACCCAGCACTTAATGGTTTTGCCCACGGTGAAGGTGGAGTGGGGACTGCCAAGGTTATAATCCTTGTGTCAGCACCAGCAAATTTAAATCTGCCCAAACCAGAGAGATATAATCGTACGGCTGTGATTTCATATTTTAAAGAAGTCACAAGAAGAAGCACACAGCCTTTACTTTCCGATATTCAGAATGGCAAACTAACCGGTGTAAAAGTAACTGGGGTTTATTGGGTCAATGGGAGCGTAGCCGCGACTGTCACGCCCATGGGATTAAAAACTTTGTCTGAACATTATTCTGTAACAAAAATTTACAAAAATAATACCCATAAACGGGATC
>JBBQPV010000012.1:0-12306 GCA_038216925.1 Bdellovibrionia bacterium | reverse complement strand
GTACATTTTTGCAGTGGCTTCGTTGGGCGTATACGGAATATTAGCCGCGGGTTACGCCTCCGGGAATAAATATTCAATGCTTGGCGCATTAAGAGCTTCATCGCAGATGATCAGTTATGAAATAGCCATGGGTATCAGTGTCGTCGGCGTTCTTATGATTTATCAAACGTTTAGCTTAAACCAAATGATGACCGAGCAGTTAGGGCATCTTCATTTTTTATGGTTAGGAAAAATGGTTGACGTGCCATGGTTACCAAATTGGGGAATATTTTTTCAGCCCCTTGCCTTCATTTTGTTTACCACTGCCGCATTTGCAGAAACCAATAGACTTCCTTTTGATTTACCTGAGGGTGAGGCTGAGCTGGTTGGAGGATTTCATACAGAGTATGGTGGATTTAAATTTAATATGTTTTTCATGGGCGAATATGGCCACATGATTACGGCATCAGCCCTCATCACCATGTTGTTTTTTGGTGGATACACAATCCCGTGGATCTCTCCTGACCAAGTTTTTCAATTTTGGAGCAGCCATGGCCAAGGGCTCACGGGAATTTTACATCTTCCGCTGGGCGAGGTTGCGAGTCTATTGACGACACTCACTCATCTCATCATGTTTTTTGTAAAGACGGGGTTTTGGATTTTCTTTTTCATTTGGGTTCGTTGGACCTTGCCACGCTTCAGGTATGACCAGCTGATGGATTTAGGGTGGAAGACTTTGTTGCCGTGGTCCCTAGTAAATTTGCTTTTGACAACGGTGCTCATTTATTTTTCTAGGTTAAGTTAAAGGAGAGATTTTGGATATTACACCACAAGATATTGTTTTTCACATCTTCGCTGGCGTGGCGACAGTAGGTTCAATCCTTGTCGTTTTTATGGCAAATCCAATTTATTGTTCATTTTTTCTAGCTTTGGTTATGAGCGCATTGGGCGGGCTCTTCTTCGTACTTGATGCTGCGTTTGTGGCCGCTGCTCAAATTATTGTTTATGCCGGAGCCGTCATGGTTCTCTTTGTTATGGTCATGATGATTTTTGATTTAAAAAAAGATTCAGAAGATCTGACAGGGTTTTCCCCTATGACATTTTTGAAAATTGTTTTTGTAGGAGCGCTTTGCGGAGTATTAATGGGTGTGGGATGGCTGGCAAGTGGCGCCACGGCAACACCTCCAGTTGATTTAAATGAACAAAAATCCGTCATGATTAAAAACCTTTCAACGGCGCCCACTTCCGCCGTAACCGATGCCGAGGATTTAAAAAAAGAAGTGGTTGAGATCACGCAAAACCCACAAGCCGGTAAAGATATATTTAAAGATTACTCGGATACTCAGAAGCTAAGCCTAAAATTATTTTCGAAATTTGTTTTCGCATTTGAAGCGCTTAGCGTTTTACTTTTAGTGGCTATCGTTGGCTCAGTTGCTCTGGCCAAATCAAGAGGAGGGACCCATCATGGGCTCAAGCGTCCTTCATAATTTTTTAAAAGTCGGGCTAAACCATTATCTCCTTTTGAGCGGACTTTTGTTTTCCATCGGCGTACTTGGTTTACTTTTAAGGCGAAACGCAATTGTCATTCTTATGTGTATTGAGCTCATGTTGAATGCCGTGAATTTGACTTTTGTTGCCTTCGCAAAATATGGGCAAAACATAGATGGCCAGATTATGGTTTTCTTTGTCATGACTATTGCCGCCGCTGAGGCGTCAGTGGGCCTAGCTATCGCGGTAGCAGTGTTTAAGAGATTTAAAGAAGTGAACATTTCGCATTTTGAAAATTTAAAAGGATAATTCATGTCTGGAAATTTATTGATTGGAATACTTTTACTCTCCCCGCTGCTGGGATTTCTCATCAATGGTTTTCTTGTTAAGCAAAATAATAAAAGTTCCGTGAGGGCGGGGTGTATCGCCACTGCTGCGAGTACAGTTTCATTTATTTGCGCGGCCATATTGTTTTGCTCTCTTCTTGGCCACGATGCCCCCCCTTCGATTCGCTCCTATTTTTTTAATTGGATAAATGTTGGGGATTTTAGGTCTGACATGGCTTTTGTGGTGGATCATATCAGCGGGATCATGATCATGATTATCACTGGCGTTGGGTCACTGATCCATCTCTATAGCGTCGGATACATGAGCCACGATCCAAAGCCCGCAAAATTCTTCGCCTATCTGAATCTATTTTTATTCAATATGTTGATCTTAGTTTTAGCGGATAACCTGCTTTTGTTATTTGTAGGCTGGGAGGGCGTTGGACTTTGTTCCTATCTTCTCATCGGATTTTGGTTTTCCGATCCTAAAAAGGCCGCTGCAGGAATGAAGGCATTTATAGTTAACAGGATTGGGGACGCAGGATTCATTATTGGACTCTTTTTTATTTTCATGCTTTTTAAAACCGTTCAATTTGACGAACTCTCAAAGCTTACCTACGCAGTAGACGTGGGTTGGGGGCCCCTCACCTTGGCCACCCTATTTTTGTTTTTAGGTGCAACTGGAAAATCAGCACAAATTCCTCTTTATGTTTGGCTGCCAGACGCCATGGCCGGCCCAACTCCCGTTTCTGCATTAATCCACGCGGCTACAATGGTCACGGCGGGAATTTACATGATTTGCCGCCTCAGCTTTATTTTTGTCGCCACTCCGAACACAATGTTCATCATCGCTTGCACTGGCGCGCTCACAGCAGTTTTTGCAGCAAGTATTGGCTTATTTCAAAATGACATTAAAAAAATTCTAGCTTATTCAACGGTCAGCCAACTGGGCTATATGTTTTTAGGAGTGGGAGTGGGCGCGTTTTCAGCGGGCATGTTTCATCTGATGACCCACGCCTTTTTTAAGGCATTGATGTTTCTGGGAGCAGGATCAGTCATTCACGGAATGCATGAAGAGCAGGACATTCGGAAAATGGGAGGGCTTGCCAAAAAAATGCCCATCACCCACATCACATTTATTTTTGGATGGCTAGCGATAATAGGAACTCCATTTTTCTCCGGCTTCTTTTCAAAGGATGAAATTTTATGGAGATCATTTGCCTCTCCAATGGGCGCAAAACTTTTGTGGCTTGCCGGGATTTTGGGCGCCACCATGACTGCCTTTTACATGACCCGTCTTATGGCGCTCACGTTTTGGGGTAAGTCTAGAGTGCCAAAAGATATTCATCCCCATGAATCACCCCTAACTATGACAATCCCATTAATTGTGCTCGCCGCGCTCTCTCTTGTCGGCGGATGGGTGGGCATACCAGAAATCATTGGAAATATTTTTGGAATACATAATGGTTGGGAACATTGGTTTCATGAAGTCGTAGTTGATGTTGAGGCCCATGGATCACATTTAGAAGAGGCGCTGACAATGCTCACGTCCGTTGTCTTAGCAGGATGCGCAGCTTTTGGTGCGTATGTTCTGTACACTAAAAAGGCCGAGCAACTTGACGGCGTAAAAGCAAAATTCTCCAAACTTTATAAAATTATTTATAATAAATACTACATCGACGAAATTTATGAAGGAACCTTTGTGCAGGCCGTAGTTCGTGGCGGGAAATGGTTGTGGTCCTTTATAGATGTTAAAGTTGTGGATAGAACAACTTATCTTTTATCAGATCTGGTGCGCGGAGCCGGTAACGGAATTCGGCTGATGGTTAACGGCAATGTTCAACAATATGCGCTGTATATTGTCTTTGGTCTTGTAGGGGTGATGATTTTGATTCTTGCGAGGGCCTCATAATGCTAATTACCTTAATCATTTTTCTCCCACTTGTGTTTGGCATAGGAATCCTTTTTATAAAAAACGAAAAGATCGCAAAGTCTATTGCCTTTGGATTTAGCGTGGCAGAGTTTTTGCTGAGCTTAGTTCTCCTTCACCGGTTTGATGCCTCATCGGTGTCATTGCAGTTTGTGGAAAAGGTAGAGTGGCTCCCCAGCTTTGGAATTCAATATTTTGTTGGCGTAGACGGCCTTAGTCTTTGGCTGGTCCTACTTACAACATTTTTAATGCCAATTATTTTTCTTTCCAGTTGGACGGCTATTACAAAAAAAGTTCCAGCTTATTGTGCGGCCATGCTGATTTTGCAGACGGCTATGTTGGGAACGTTTTTATCCATAGACATGATTCTGTTCTTTGTGTTCTGGGAGTTGATGTTGGTGCCCATGTTTCTCCTTATTGGAATTTGGGGTGGAGAAAAAAGAATTTATGCGGCTTACAAATTTTTTATTTATACAATGTTGGGATCTATTTTCATGATGGTGGCCATCATCGTGCTCATGTTTCTCACTAAAACGCAGTTAGGAACAATGAGCTCAAGTCTCCTGGATTTTTATAAACTTAAAATTCCTTTTGATTCAGGATACTTTTTTAACCCACAAACACTCATGTTTTTTGCATTTTCACTCGCATTTGCAATCAAAGTTCCGATTTTTCCCTTACATACTTGGTTGCCCGATGCCCACGTGCAGGCTCCTACCCCGGGTTCTGTTGTCCTGGCCGGGGTGATGCTAAAAATGGGTACTTATGGTTTCCTGAGATTTGCCATCCCTCTTTTTCCTGAAGCAGCAAAGCAATATGCTCCATTATTTATAGGGATTGCGGTTTTCGGTATTATTTATGGAGCCCTTGTAGCTATGGTTCAACCTGATATGAAAAAACTGGTGGCATACAGCTCTGTAAGTCATTTGGGATTTTGCATATTGGGATTATTTGCCATGAATATTGAGGGCGTCACGGGAAGTCTGTACCAGATGCTAAATCACGGCGTGAGTACGGGGGCACTTTTTATTTTAGTAGGAATGATTTATGAGAGAACCCACTCCCGAGAAATTTCAAAATACGGGGGCCTTGCTTCAGTAATGCCAGTCTTTGCGATTTTCTTTTTCATCACAACGCTTTCTAGTATAGCTGTCCCAGGAACAAATGGTTTTGTGGGAGAGTTTTTAGTTCTGCTGGGTGCGTTCAAAGTAAATAAGCTGGCCGCGGGTCTTGCCGCCACTGGAATGATATTCGGAGCTGTCTATATGCTTTGGATGTACAAACGAATATTTTTTGGAACCGCCGGTCACATTGTGGCGGATGGAGACAAGCATCCATTAATAGACCTCAATGCTCGCGAAATTGCAGTTTTAGTTCCTCTTATGATTTTAATTTTTTGGATGGGATTTTTTCCAGGGAATTTTTTAGATAAAACCAAGGTTTCCATAGAGCATTTAGTTAGAAACCATGGTCAGTACACCTTAACGATGAACAAATAAGGAAGCAGTAAATGGAATTTACCCCAATTGGAATTGCTGAATCACTATTACTGCTGCCTATGACGGTGGTATTTATCTTTGCGTGTATTCCAATTACGATAAAAGTCTTAAATAATAACGTTGAGCCCTCAAATATTTTATCCATTGGTATAGGCTGCTGTGGGCTTTTTATTGCGGCAGTGCTTCTGCGCATTCAGGGCGCGCATACGGACCCTGTTTTTTTTGGTTCGCTCATTTTCGACAAGATGTCTGTGATGGTCAATTACGGCGTACTTTTGATAAGTGTTTTCACCCTTTTTATGTCCAATAACAATATTAATACCACGGGCCAGAGCCTTGCTGAGCATACGTTTCTCATTCTCTCAAGTGTCACTGGAATGATGATTTTAGTTTCAGCGTCGGACCTAATGGTTTTGTTTGTCGGACTTGAGCTCATGTCTCTCGCCCTTTATATTCTTATTGCCTTAGGACACGAACAAAAGTTTTCGAAAGAAGCGGCATTTAAATATTTTATCCTTGGAAGCTTTGCTTCGGCGTTACTTTTGTACGGCGTAGCTTTCGCATTTGGCGCTACGGGGACAACGCAGATTCATCTCATTGGTGCAATGGTCCCAGTCTTGATGGCCACAAGTAAAATATTTGTTTTGGCAGTCATTATGATTTTTGTCGGCATAGCTTTTAAAACCAGTATTTTTCCATTTCACGCTTGGACTCCGGATGTTTATCAAGGTGCCCCCACTCCAGTGTCTGCCTTTATGGCAACGGGAGTGAAGCTTGTGATGTTTGCAGTTTTTCTGAGACTCGTCACAGAACACTTTTTTTCACACAATGACAATTTAGTTTTCGTTTTACAGATTTTGGCTGTTGCCACGATGACAGTGGGTAATATCTCAGCACTAGGACAGGAAAATATTAAGCGCATTATTGCCTATTCAAGTATTGCCCACGCGGGATACATGTTCATTGGAGTTATTGCGGCAAGTAATGCAACAACACCGGACGCGGCAGGGGCAGTTTTATTTTATCTTTTAAGCTACAGCGTGATGAACCTTGGTGCATTCGCCATTATCAGCCTCATTGAAAAAGAAGAGCGCGGTCATCAAAATATCTCAGACTATTCCGGCCTGGGATTTAAATATCCATTTTTGGGGTTGGCTATGGCGGTGTTTATGCTAGCTCTTGCAGGAATGCCGCCCACCATTGGATTTATCGGGAAGTTTTATATTTTCTCCGCGGCGATAAAAGAGGGCTACACGGGCCTTGCTATATTTGGCGTCATCAACAGCTTGCTTTCCGCGTATTACTATCTGCGAATCATCGTGAATATGTACATGCGAGAATCCACTCACTCCGTTTCTGTGCAAAAATCAGCTCTCACTCGCACAGTCATCGCGGCTTCCTTAGTTCTCACCTTTGTTTATGGAATTATTTCCACCCAACTGTATCGCCCCGCTCTTCGCAGCGTACAAGCCATCATGAAAAGATAGGCGCACTACTTTAGAAGTAGAGCGTCGCGGAGAAACCGGCGCCGGAGTAAAGTTCTTTCACCATGACGCCAGAAGTATTTCCAGTAAAATTCATTTCGGTGGAAACTAAGTAAGCGCTTAAATTAAGCAGGTAAATTTCTAAAAAAGCGCCGTACTTAAATCTTTGCATTTTCCATTTTCCTGCCAAAGAAGTTGAACTTGTCTCCAGCATGTTCTGATAGTCCCCATAAATTCCCAGAAAATTTAAAAGATAGAGCTTCGTCTCTGCGCCTAAATAAGGTGCGTACAAAGTTGTAGGTAAAGTATTGTTTGCCCATAACCCTGTTTCATCAACGGACACGTAGCCACCCTTTACCGTTAACCCTGTATCTTGTGAGCTTCGACCGATGGGGCGGATGAGTAAACCGCCTCCGGTTTCCTTATAGGTGTGACTGGTTTGTGTGAATGCCGAGTCTTGGGTGAAGCCGGTGGTTAGAGAATAAAATCCTTCAACTCCCAAATCTATGTTTAAGAGTTTTGTGCGATTACCTCTGGTGATGAGATCGTCTAAGAAAAACTGAATGCGCCCAGTGCTACGGGAATCTTTGCCAATGGTAATTCCGTCTCTTGTAACGGGACCGGTGTCTTGAGAATACCCTAGGCCCAAATCCAAATAGGGTCCACTCCCTCCGCCGCCGCCTCTTCCGTATTTTGAATTTTGTGCATTCACCGCAGATTGTTGATTTTTAATAAAATCTAAAATATTAAATCGCTCAGTGGAGCGCCTGGCTTGGGTTTCGGAAATACTAGAGGCTGGTCCGCTTCCTCCTCCATCCCCATTATATGTTCCATACTTTCCTGCTGCCCAGGAATTTTCCCCAATGGAAATGGTCAGAATCATTGACAAGAGTAGTAATCTAATTAAATGTTCATTCATGGAAACGCTCACCAAAGAGTATAAGTTTAAAAATTTTCTCGAATCTATGGCCTTTGTTCAGAAAGTTGCTCTGATTTCAGAGAAACTCGACCATCATCCTGACATCACTATCAAATATAATGTGGTGACAATTCAATCTTATACTCATACGACGCAGTCCATTACAGAAAAGGACCATCAACTCATTGCAGCAATTCAAAAAACCCTTGAATGAATTCAATAAAACCCTTTTAATTTAGTTATTAAAACCAATAGAGGAGACCCCAATGGATGACATTTTGGTTGTGACCAGCAAAGTCAAAAAATACATCAAAGAAAAAGGCGACTGCAACACCAGCGCAGAGACTATAGACGTTTTGAGTAAAGCAGTTCAGCGCCTTTGTGAAAAAGGAATTGAGCACGCCAAACAAGACGGCCGCAAAACAGTAATGGCCCGCGATATTGTAATCGATCACATTTAATTAGAGGCCGCTGTCGTTAATGGCTGCGGCTTTTTATTTTCCAGGCGGTGGGTTAATTACTGCCGGGGGTGGTGGTGGAATAGCCATAGATCCTCCCGGATCGGAAACCCCTGGAGGCATTGATGGTAGCGGAGTTGGCGATCCCTGAGGTGCGGGTGGTGTATCATCCATTTTGATTGGTGAACTGATCCCAGGACTTTCTTTTTCAGTTAATTTCAAAGGCTTCGGTTTACATCGATATATTCCCGAAGAATTTATGGAACAATTTTCAGCTAATTCTTGATCTGAGTTTTTTATCACTGGCTTCTTATTGAATTTGTCGCAAGCGGAAAGTTTCTCATTCTTACTACAAAACGTTTTTTGTTTTAATTCACACATTTCAAAACTTTTCAATGTACCTGGGTTTGCAAAATTATTTGGTCGACGGCATTCTGGCATACCTTGAGGGTCTGCGCCCAGGGCGGAAGCCACTGAGAATAAAAATAGTAAAATCGAGCTTTGCAGGATCATTGATTTCAAGCATCATCAAATGTGACATGAAAGTCAATCTTAAGGCGCTCCTGATTACTTTGATTTTACCTGTGATGGCAGTGGCTGCAGAAGATTCTGAAATACTATCTGCGGAAAAATTAATCAAACAAGGTCAAATTCCCGCATCTAAAAACATCATCACCCAATATTTATCAAGTCATGACAGTCCCGCCGCCTATGAAAAGGTGGGGACACTTTATGCCAGAAATAAAAAATGGGAGGACGCTGTTCATTATTTAGAAATTGCATCAAACCGAGCCCAAGGCATTTCTTCTATTTGGTATAAATTAGGAATTGCCTACCATCAAAGTCATAAAACAGATGATGCGGTTGCCGCATTTAGAAAAGCCCTGGCTCTCAATCCAAAATCGCTGGTCACCATTATTTCACTGGGAGAAGTTTTAGAATTTGCCGAAGACCGATATGATGCGAGACAAATTTATATAGAAGCTGGGAAAAAATTAGGAAATAATCCCGAGGTTGTAGCCAAACTTTGCCTACTAAATTACGAAGACGCGTACTGGAAAGAAGCTGTAAAGTATTGCCAAATTGCAGTGAATATAAATCCCAAGGACGAAGTGTCTTGGGCTTTTTTAGCCAACTCAAATTATGAATTGCAGCTGAGGCCAAAAACTTTTCAAGTTTTTAAATCTGCCGTAGCTGCAAATCCGAAGTCGTCCCTTTTACACCGAGCCCGTGGGCTCTTATTTTATCGGGAAAAAAGTTTCGAGCAAGCGGTGGTGGATTTAGGATATGCGGCTGCTCAAGATCCCCATGATGATGAAGCCATGTTGTTTTTTGCCAGAAGCCTTTATGAATTAGGTCGGTTTAACGATGCCCGAATTGCATATAATGAGGCTTGCTTGATGGATCGAAGTTATCGGTCAGAATTCCTAGCAAAAGAGCGGTCTTTAGAAAAGATGCATAAAGACGAGCTTGCCAATCAATACCAAGAAAACATAGATAAACTTTAAGCCGAAATCCGGTATTGTCAAAGATATCGACAGCTTAGCTGCGCCGTAACGTTTTAAGCCCTTTGGCATATTTGCACTTGAATAGCCTATGACCCGCAACGTATCTCTTCTCAGTTTCGCCCTAGTTTTACTCATTTCCGCCCACTCCATCGGCGGCGAAGTTCCCGCACATTTTTGCCCAACAGCAATGGTAGATACATTAAAAGAATTCGAAAATAAAAACGGGAGTATTCCTCTAGAAAATTACCGCCTGATTAATGATCGAACCTTTAGTGATATTAACCGCTACTTTAATGGAGATTTTTCTAAGGTCACAGATGCCATTCCTCGTGGAAGTTTAGTTTTAGATTCCGGTGGAGGGTATTCTTTGTACGGATTGGCCCTGGCTAAAAATGGAATCAAAGTTTTGGATGTGAATCCTCAGGATTATTATGGCCCGCTTTTAAAATTTATCGAGCCCGGTGCCATTGCCGAGTTATTTAAAAATCAGGGTGCTTACATTCCAAGCTTTCTTCTTCAAGGAAGCCTAGGAAAGACCGGGCCATCTATTGCTGTGCTCAACGAGCTTTATTCAGTTCATGCAAAAGAGATGGGGGAATTTCCAAAAGAGTTAATACGTGGAGGCTGGTTTCATGAGTTGAATGGAAGTCCATTTCAACAAGGAATTACAAAAGAGCAATTGAACTTAGTTCTTATTCCTTTTGTTTCAAAGCTTTTGAATTATTTAAAGGAAGGGGAAGTAGCCAGGAACTTTTCTACAAGAGTTGATTATGTTCAAAATGTCTTGCCGGAGATTGCAGACAACAGTTTGGGCGGAGCCATGGATATTAACGGCGGCTATCTCTACTCATCTAACCGTCCAGCCCTGATGAGGGAAATTTATAAAAAACTTCTCCCTGAACGGAAGGCCTTTATATTTGTTGGTGGCCGTCTTGATATGGTGAAAGCGAAGGGGCGCGCCACGAGGCAAGATTTATTTGAGTACTTAGCGCTAAAATTCCCTGAGGTCTTTAAATATTATCCAAATATAAAATTTTACTTTGATTACGTGCGCAGTATGTCAGTTGGGAGCGGACAGGGACTTGTGATGACAAAGGCTCCCGGAATCAGTGAAGATGAGTTTTTTGCCCACCTCGCGGCGGTCAAGTTATATATGCAGCCAAGACTAAGCAGTGGAGATCATCCCGTCATTGATTTTGAGGAAAGGTAAATGTGATGAAGTTTGCGCTTATTTTATCCTTATTTGTGGCGGCATCGAATTCGTTTGCCACCGATACATGCAGAGTAGCCAAAACAGATCATGGGAAATCCTTAGAAATTACTTATCCACAAAAGAACATTCATATTTTGGGCTGGAGACATCCCAGCGAAAAAGAAATCCCATTTAACGTTGACACGTTCCTCACATTTGCAAATCAGTTGGGTGAGAAAGCATCGTGCGTAGAAATAAAAGAAACTATTTCCGCGGCAGTTGATAACGAGGCCACACTCATAGCTTCATCCATGGATCTACAAAGACGTTTAAGAAAAATCCCCGTGGGTTCATCTGTCACTTTGGGCACGGAAAGTTCAAATGTAGATTTACAGGAGAGGGAAAAAGATCAAGGCTTAGTTTTAATCACCCCCCACATTATCGACATCAGAGATATCATTGTTGCAGCTAAAAAGAAGTGTCCCGAGCTTTCTACGAAATTGTCTACATTTGAACGGATTTTGCTGCCGCCGGAATTTGTACTCCTACATAATCTGAAGGCCCGGAGAATAGATGCAAAATTAATAGGTATTGATGACAAAGATTCATTTGATCTGATTTTAAGGGAAACGACCGAAGAGGAGAGGTCTTACAACTTTTTAAATGTGGGACTTAATGCGCAGGCTACGGCGCTTATCATAGACATAGGCAAACAAGTAAATAGGAATTCAGCCCCTCCTACAAACGAGCAAATCACAGAGATTTTGGCCGAAATTCCTGAGGGTGAGACAAAGTCCAAGGTCGAGAAGGCTTTAAAGGCGCTGCAACTTATTGTCACAACGGCAAATAATAGAAATAAAAAAATAGCCGAAAATATTTTAAAAATTGAGGGTGACAGTATTACTGTGGTGGGTTCTGCTCATATTCGAGGGCTAGAAAAGATTTTTCTAGACCTTAATTGTCTCCACTGATTAACGGGGGGTTAAAATGAATTTATTAATCGCAGTTTTGGTTGTCTTTAATGGAGCTCCAGTTTTTGCCGACGAAGCTCCGGTTAACGATTACAATGTGGCGAAGGGATTGTTTCTTTCCACGGTGATGTCTGAATCAACTCTTTCACGTTATACAATAGATGAGATTACATTTCAGCATAATCGTCCTGGAGTAACTCAAGCCGATGGGTCAATTAAATATTTTATAGTGGGGCGTCCCCATGACAGAACAAATCAAGTGGCATTTGGCTGCGGAGCTTTCGTCACAGTAAAAGACGGTAAGGCAATCAACATATTGAAACACGAAGCTGATCGCCCCTACTGTAGTTATTTAGATTAATTTTCCTTGGCGCCTCAGTGATTAGCTAACTTAAAAGCGTGCTAACTGGTGAGTGAGATGTCGCCACCTCAAGGCCCGTTTGAAATTCCGCGGGATCGATGAGGACTTTTAATATATCAAAAGCCTCCCGTCCTTCTTCATGTTTTAGTGACAGGGCTTTTAACCATTGTTTAGTTCGAGCAACTGCAAAG
>JBBQPV010000011.1:0-13123 GCA_038216925.1 Bdellovibrionia bacterium | reverse complement strand
GGGGTCCGTGTTGAAGTTGTAGAAAAAATCCTAGAATTTTTGAACTCAGGAATTTCACCGGTTGTTCCAGGTCAGGGAAGTGTTGGAGCAAGTGGAGACCTTGCACCCCTTGCCCATGTGGCTCTTGCCATTATTGGAGAGGGCGAAGTTTCTTACAAAGGCGTCAGGCAAACTACAAATTCTGCGTTGAACACCGCCAAAATAACTCCGCTCACACTGCAAGCTAAAGAGGGTTTGAGTCTCATCAATGGTTGCCAAGTGATGACCGCCGTTGGATTACTTAACGCCTATGAAATCAGGCAACTGAATCTTCTCACCGACGTGGCTGGCGCAATGACTTTAGAGGGAATGCAGGGGACAAGAAAAGCCTTTGATCCTTTGATAGCGGCGGTGAGGCCTCACCCGGGTGAAGCAAAGACGGCCCGTAATTTACTTAAAATTCTTGGCACTCATTCTGGAATTGGCGACAACCATGATAATTGTAATCGGGTGCAAGACGCCTATTCTTTAAGATGCATGCCCCAAGTTCACGGTGCGGCCAAAGATACTTTGAGACGCTCTCTCGAAACTTTAGAAATAGAAGCCAATAGTTCTACGGATAATACGTTGGTATTTAGTGATGAAGGAAAAGTTCTCAGTTGCGGAAATTTTCACGGTGAGCCCGTTGCCTTTGCTCTAGATTTTTTAGCTATTTCTGTTTCCGCACAAGCAAGTATTGAAGAATGCCGCATTGAAAAACTTATTAATCCGGCCATGAGTGGACTTCCGCCATTTCTGGCGCCCCATAGTGGCCTTAATTCTGGTTTTATGATTGTTCAAGTGGCAGCGGCGGCGCTAGTCAGTGAAAATAAAATACTATCTCACCCGGCGAGTGTGGATAGTATTCCAACGTCTGCTGATAAAGAAGATCACGTGAGCATGGGAACCATTGCCGCAAGAAAACTTAGTAAAATTTTAAGAAACGCAGAAAATGTTTGCGCCATGGAATTACTTTCCGCCGCTCAGGCTTTAGATTTTCATAAACCACTGAGGCCCGCTGCTGGCGCCGCAGCGGCATATGATTTTATCAGAAAAAAAATAAGTTTTGCTGAGCATGACAGAGCATTTTATCAAGACATAGATCAAGTCAGAGAAATGATTCAAAGCGGAGAATTATTGAAAGCGGTTTTGAGTGTCACCGGAGAACTGGAATGGTAAAGGGATCTCGCCTGGTGAAAGCCCCAACGGGAACAACGTTAAGTTGTAAGGGTTGGCAACAAGAAGCAGCCTACCGGATGATTCAAAATAATCTAGACCCGGGTGTGGCAGAAAAACCCGATGAGCTGATTGTTTACGGTGGGCTCGGAAAAGCTGCAAGAAATTGGGAAGCCTTCGAGAATATTCTTAGTGCGTTAAAAGAGTTAGAAAATAACGAAACACTTTTGGTTCAAAGCGGAAAACCCGTTGGAGTTTTTAGAACTCACGCCGATGCTCCCCGAGTATTGATTGCCAATAGTAATCTTGTTCCAAAGTGGGCAACGTGGGAGCACTTTCATGAATTAGATAAAAAAGGTCTTATGATGTACGGCCAGATGACCGCCGGGTCATGGATCTACATCGGCTCTCAAGGAATTGTTCAGGGGACTTATGAAACTTTCGCAGAATGCGCCCGCCAACATTTTAAGGGTTCCCTTAAAGGAAAATGGATGTTGACAGCAGGCCTGGGCGGAATGGGCGGCGCTCAACCACTTGCCGCTGCATTTGCTGGTGCTACGTCTTTAAGTGTGGAAGTTGATCCGGAGAGAATTCAAAAAAGATTAAAGACAAAATATGTGGATGAACTTGCCACAGATCTTGATGACGCTTTAACTCGAATTAAAAAATACACTGCCGCCGGCGAAGTTAAATCTGTAGCTCTGTGCGGAAATATGGCCACTGTAATCCACGAAATTATCAAGCGTGGAGTGGTCCCGGATATTTTAACCGATCAAACAAGCGCCCATGACCCACTCATTGGATATATACCAGAAGGTTTCACACCAGGAGAAAACGGCACGGCGGCGAAATTGCGCGTCGGGGATCCAAAAAAATATGTCGAGCTCAGTTTACAAAGTATAAAAAAACATGTGGAAGGAATGCTGGCGCTTAAAAAAAGTGGTGCCATCACTTTTGACTATGGAAACAATATCAGAGCCATGGCCGAGAGTGCCGGATGTAAAAACGCTTTTGATATTCCCGGTTTTGTTCCGGAATATATTCGCCCACTTTTTTGTGAAGGCCAAGGTCCCTTTCGCTGGGTGGCGCTATCAGGAGATCCTCAGGATATTCTCACCACAGACAAAGCACTCTTAGAATTATTTCCCAAAAATCAGAAACTAAAGAATTGGATTACAAAAGCTCAAGAAAGGATTTCCTTTCAAGGCTTGCCTGCAAGAATATGTTGGCTTGGTTACGGGGAGAGGCATCTTGCGGGATTGATGTTTAATAAATTAGTCCGAGATGGAAAAGTGAAAGCGCCCATTGTCATTGGGCGGGATCACCTTGACTGTGGCAGCGTGGCTTCTCCCAACAGGGAAACAGAAGCCATGAAAGATGGCAGCGACGCCGTTGCAGATTGGCCCATTTTAAATGCTTTACTTAACACCGCTTGCGGTGCCACCTGGGTGAGTCTCCACCATGGCGGCGGAGTGGGAATGGGTTACAGCATACACGCTGGGCAAGTCATTGTGGCTGATGGAACAAAAGAAGCTGACCTGCGACTGGAAAGAGTTTTAGTTGCCGATCCCGGCATGGGAATCATCAGGCATGTGGACGCTGGATATGAAAAGGCTTTGAGTGTGGCAAAAGAGTTTCACGTGAATATTCCCGGCGTTGAAACATGATCCTAAAAAACATTGGTCAATTGGTGACCATGGAATCTGCTCTTAAAAAATCTGGCCGTCGTATTGTAAAGTCTGATCTCAGTATAATTTCTAATGCAGCCCTTGTTTTTGATCAGACAATAAAATGGGTGGGTCCACAGTCAGAACTTCCAAAAAAATTTCGCGACCAAAAATCTATCAGTGCTTCCGGTGGTTTGGTGACTCCTGGATTTGTGGATAGCCATACCCATTTAGTATTTGACGGAGATCGAAGTCTTGATTTTGAAAATCGCCTATCGGGAATGAGCTATTCGGAAATTGCCGCGCAAGGTGGGGGGATTCTCACTAGCATGCGCGCCACCAGAGCTGCGACTTTTGATTCATTGCTTAAAAGATCCATGGAGAGATTGAAAACGTCTCTGAGTCAAGGTGTGACCACCATTGAAATCAAAACTGGTTATGGTTTAGATTTTGAATCGGAAAAAAAGTCTCTAGATATTATTTCCGCATTGAAAAAGAGATCTCCCGGGACGGTAATGTCTACCTTTTTGGCAGCCCACGCTTTGCCGCCGGAATTTAAGAATCGTCGGGAAGAATACATAACTGAAATTACGGAGAAATGGCTGCCGAGGTTAAAATCTAAAATAGACTTTGTAGATATTTTTTTAGACTACGGTTATTTTGAAAAGGCCGACGCGGAAAAATTATTTAGTAAAGCTAAGAAATTAAAACTACCAGTGCGCATTCATGCCGATGAAATTGAACTTTCCGGTGGCACGGAAATGGCTGCAAAGTTTGGCGCCCTTTCTGCGGATCATTTGTTAAAAATTGGGCCAAATGAAATTCGGGTTCTGGCAAATAGTGAAGTAACTGCAACACTTGTTCCAACAACTGCATTTTTTCTTAAATCCAATCAGGCGCCGGCGCGGGCACTTCTTGATGCTGGCGCACGTGTGGCTTTGGCTACGGATTTTAATCCCGGCACATCGCCTTCTCAGGATATTTCACTGGTAGGATTGTTTGTGGCGTTGGAGTTAAACATGCGGCCTGAAGAAATTCTTACTGGTCTGTCTTTGAACGGGGCTTTCGCTCTTGGGTTGCAGAGCCGTAAGGGAGCTCTTCTCCCTGGCCATGACGCTGACTTTGTGATTCATCAGTCAGACAGTATCTCCCGATTTTTCTACCAATTTGGGCAGCGGAAATTAGATGTCCAAGTGTTTGCCGGTGGGAAGAGGGTTTAGTTCCTCAATGACGATTCTATTATATTTCTAAAGTCAGCGTTTTTTAAATCGAAATTCAGGTTAGTCAATTCTGGAACCTAGCTTATGCTCCGAAACAAAAAATGCACTTGACCAAGAGAATGCAAGGTACAATTTTACGAGAATCAACTTAAGTCTTGCCGTCCGTGGATGATGCGTTGCGATTCTGGAAATACGTAAAATTCAATTTTTATTTTCTTGACCGTGTTTGAAACTGGATTTGTGATTTTCCTCTTATCTTTTTTCGAAATCTATAATTTTTCTAAAAGCTTCTCGCCTTGTGTCACTAGAAGCAAAATTTCTGCTAAAAAAAGCCGTGTTAAGCTATTTCTAGTTTCGATAATTATTTTAGGAGGTGCTTCTATGACTTTAAGAACTCTTTGTGATACTGAGCTTATTAATGAAACAAAAAAGTTGTCGCAGAAAGAAAGAGAAATCAGCCTGGCAGTTCTTCTTCATATTAAAGAAATAGAATCTCGGAGACTTTATGCGGCCCGTGGGTATTCAAGTCTGTTTGCATTTTGCGTGGTGGAACTCAACTCACACAAGCTCAAGTTCTGTTTAGAGAAGTGAAGTCGATGACGGCTCCACAGAAAATGGAAGTACTTGAATCAATTTCTAACAAATCGGTGAGAGAGACGAAAAAAATCCTCATTGAAATATCGCCGAAAGTAATAAAACGAGACCACGTGAAAAGAGTGACAGTGGAGCTTATGGACCTTCGCGCCATGATTAAAGAAGAAACCCCCGGTACATTAAAAAGACTTCAGGACTTATTATCTCATCAGAACCTATCTTTAGGAGACATCATAGATAAGGCCTTGGAAATTACTCTCAAAGAATTGGATCCCCTGGAAAAGAAGGCAGTGCAGAAACGGCAGAATCCCAAAGAGAGTCAAAGTCAAGATCAAGGCGAACTGAAAGAGCAGTCAAAATCACTTTCGGCGCCGAAGGTGACTCGATATATTCCGCAAAAAATTAAACATGCAGTTTGGGCAAAGGCTGAGGGGCGATGTGAATATGTTGATGCGCTTACGCAGAAGAAATGCAATAGCACTCACAGATTTCAAATTGAGCACATCGTCCCCCTGGCTCAAGGCGGCTTGACTCACCTTGCAAACCTCCGGCTGTATTGCCACTCGCACAATCAGTGGGCGGCCATTCAATCTTTTGGGAGAAATAAAATGGGGAGGTACGTCCCACAGCTAGAAACCTGAAATCTGAATCGTGAACGTTGAAACATTAAAATACGGAACCTGAAGCCCGGAGACTCAAACCGTGAAACCCGAAATCCTGAAGAATCATAAATAAACTCAGAAACAAGGCAAAGATCCCAGACCGATACGTTGCAACCTAAGCTCTAGCTTCGGAGAATTTCTTGACGGAGGAAGCCCCTGGCGCTGGCCCCTGAGAAGAATTGGCCGCCCCAAACTAGCCCCGAAAAGAATCTTAAATTTAGTGAAAAAAGCGTTTGCTTTTTAGGTTTCTTTCTTCCTAAGCTCATCACAAGGGATTGACGAGAGCTTAGAAAAACAACGTGATTAAGGGAGAAAGCAACATGGCCAAACCAGCCAACACAAAGGGTGAGAAGTCCTCCAGTGATGAGGTCCCCTTGTTACTTACAAAGTCCCGCTTTTTTATAGACGCATTCAACACGGCCATCATAGACGGGCCGCTAAGAATTTATTTTTCAGACAAGCAAGAAACTGAAGCTCTACATATTTATTTTGAAATTCAAGAATCACTAGCCCAACAGGGGTTGAAACTCACCCACTTAGCCGGTCAGTCAAAGCATGCGTTTGTCATGCTCTATCCAGATCCCACCAGTTTTGAACAAGTGTTTCAGACCTCAAAAGATGAATGGGTGATGGATCAGTTTGGTGAGAACGTCATTTTTGGTTTGAAGAAATTTAAAGAAAAAGACAGGCGACTGGAAATCAGCAAACAAGTGAGCGACCTTATTCAGTCAGCAGCTGCTCTATAAATTTAACTGAAGCATCACTGGCCCAATCATTTGCTCCAAATCCTGTGGCCACAAGCCTACCTTGTTTATCGATGACAAAATTGCTTGGTAATGTATCAATTTTAAATTCATCCGCTGATTTATGATTGGGGTCATAGAAAGTTTCAAATGGGAATTTTTTTGCCTTCCAGAAACCAGGAACAAACTGTGCTGCAGGTTCTGGTTCATCTACATTGACAGGAATGATAACCAGGCCCTTAGAACTCAATTTTTCATGAAGATCGATAAAAGTTGGAAGTTCTACTAGACACGGCGTACACCAACTTGCCCAAAAAGAAAGAAGCACTACTTTACCTTTGAATTGGTCTAGTTTTTTTGCCGGCCCCAACTTTGACATGAGACTAATATTAGGAATGGCTTTTCTTTTTTCTGGAGAAGGCACATCGGTTGAGGACATTTCTTGAATATCCCCTTCATTTTCTCTATTGTCATGATTATGGAGGCTACGCAAATATCCAATGCTGGCAAAAAATACAAGTAAACACATGATGAGAATTTTTGCCCAAAAAGGGAAATTGATTTTTTTCTCTGGAGGCTTTTCATCTAAAGCTGACTTCAAGTCTGCAAGATGTTCTGATTGTGATGGTTTGGATTCATCTTCCATAGGGACTAAGACTAGCTCGGAGCGGGAGCGGGGACAAGTTGTTTTAGAATATGTTTTACTTCTCTCCATGGGAATTATCCTTGGTCTTATATTAATGCGTAATTTGATGGGGAGCGCCAGTGAGCCCAAAGGTTTTCGGAAGGCTTGGGTTTGTTTAACCGAATCTATTGGAAAAGATCAACCGGGGAACCCAGACACCACTAGGCCGACACCAGGATGCAAGTAATCACCTAAAATATTTGTAAGTTCTTTTTTTAATTTCTAAATTTAGCTGAAACTGCATTGTGTCACGAATTTGCCGAGCAATTTTATTAATAAAGACCCTATCTTCCAAAACTGATTCTGGGTAATCCAGGTGAATTGGGGGCAGGAATTTGATTTTCCACTTTGACGGTAGAGGGATGACATTAAGGGGAACTGGCAAAACTGTTCCTATTAAATATTTTGAAAATTTCAACTGACTTAAATTGATGTGGGCTTCTTCAGCACCAATGATCAAACAGGGAATAATGGGGGACTTTGTTTTAATGGCCATTCGCACAAAGCCCCGTTTGAATTCCTGCAATTTGTATTTTTGTCTGGTGGGCTTAAAATTTCCATATTCTCCCTCGGGAAACAAAATCACTAAATTATTTTTCTCCAATAAATGTAAACCATTGTTTGTAGTGGCTTCGGTGATCCCCATTTTTTCTAGTGGGATGGAGATCGATTTATGAATGAACCACATATGATGGGCTAAGATCCGAGGAATTCTCTTAAGCTTATTTTGAATTTCATAGCCTAGCATAAATGCGTCAAACCCAGCGTATCCGGAATGATTTGGGACAATGAGTCCTCGACCCCTTTTGGGAACATGCTCTATTCCTTCAGCGTCTAATCGAAAGTATTTGCGGATAATTTCAAGGACAAGTCGGGGCATGACTCTATAGAGAAGAAGATCCCGATCCATTCCCTTAAGATTAAATATTTTCGACTTTTTTTCAAAAAAGGCTTTCACTTGAGAACTCCAGATAGTGGAGTATAACATATTTGAAAATCAAACAATGACATTGGGAGCTAAAGTGGCAAAATACCTATTGGCAATCGATCAAGGCACGACGGGAACCACCGTCATCATTATGGACGTTGAGGGCCGGGTGATTTCCAAAGCCAATAAAGAATACAGGCAGATTTTTCCGAAACCGGGGTGGGTGGAACATGACCCAGAAGACATTTGGAATTCCCTTATGGATGTTCAGCGGGAGGTTCTCCATAAAGCTCATGTTGAACTGACTGACATTGCCGCCATTGGCATCACCAATCAGCGGGAAACCACTGTCATTTGGGATAGGCAAACGGGAAAACCAATTCATAATGCCATTGTTTGGCAAGATCGTCGGACCTCTTCTATTTGTGAAAAATTAAAAAAATCAGGGCAAGAGAAAAAATTCAAAAATAAAACCGGCCTAGTTCTAGACCCTTATTTTTCCGGGACAAAAATTCAATGGATTTTAGACAATGTGGAGGGCGCTAGAAGAAAAGCAACGGCAGGGGAACTCTGCTTTGGAACTATTGATACTTTTCTTATTTGGAGACTTACGGGCGGAAAAGCACACGTCACCGATGTTTCAAACGCCTCACGTACTCTTCTCATGAATTTACAAACTCTCGCTTGGGATCCCGAACTTTGTAAAATTCTAAAAGTTCCCGCTGCTGTTTTGCCGGCAATTAAACCAAGTATTGGATTATTTGGTCATACTTCTGCCGAAGGGTGGGGGGCTAACATCCCCATCACTGGAGTGGCCGGTGACCAGCAAGCGGCACTTTTTGGTCAAGCCTGTTTTGCGGTGGGGGAGGCGAAGTGCACCTACGGCACAGGGAGCTTTCTCCTTTTAAATACGGGATCAGAAATTGTTAAAAGTAAATCCGGTTGTCTCACTACTGTAGCGTGGCAATGGGGAAAAAAAACAACTTATGCCGTTGAGGGCTCAGCGTTTATTTGCGGCGCAGCGGTTCAGTGGTTGAGGGACGGTCTTAAACTAATTAAAAAAAGTTCTGACATTGAGGCTCTTGCTGCCACCGTCAATGACACTGGAGGAGTGCAGTTTGTACCTGCCTTAACCGGTTTGGGTGCTCCCCACTGGAACGCTCACGCTAGAGGCCTCATTATTGGCCTCACACGGGGTTCAACTTCTGCCCATTTGGCAAGAGCTACATTAGAAGGGATGGCTCTTCAAAATGTGGAACTTTTATTATCCATGGAAAAAGATTTGAAAAAGAAGCTGAAGCTATTAAAAGTAGACGGCGGCGCCTCAGCAAATAATTTATTGATGCAGATTCAAGCGGATTACTTAGGCGTCAAATGCGTCCGTCCCCTTGTGATTGAAACAACTTCTGCTGGAGCGGCATTCATGGCAGGATTAGGTATTGGGATTTGGAAATCTTTAGATGACATCAAAAAGATTTGGCAGAAAGATCAAGAATTTCTCCCGTCTATGTCACCAGCTGGACGGCGAGACCGTTTAAAAACTTGGTCTGAGGCTGTGGACCTCCTTTGAACTAACTAAAACTAGCCTAGTGGATATTTCTCACAACAGATATATTTGAAGAGTGAAAAGCTTCAAGTGGAAATCAAAATTTACTATCATCGGATCTATTGTAGCTATTTGCGGCGGACTACTGCTTTTGCAATTTCAAAATTGCGGTTCCCAACAAGTTGGAAACGGACTAAGTCTTGGCTCGGCCAGTAGCACGTCTACAACGGGCACAGCAGCACCTCTCACGGTAACATTAAGTCCGCTGTCCATTGGTGGCGTTGCTGGGTCTAATTTAAGTTTCATGGTTTCAGTGTTGGGAGGGTCTTCGCCCTTTTCCTATAGCTGGACTATCAACGGGGGTTCAGGCTCTTGCCCAACTACGTCATTCGTATGCACAGCTACATATGCTAGTGCGGGAAATTATAGTTTAGGTGTGATTGTGACCGACCGCTTTGGGGTTTCCGTTTCCTCAAACGCGGCTGTGAGTATTACCGCTGCCATCCAGCCATTGACGGTAAGTTTGGTTCCCGCAGTGACTACTGTCACCGCAGGGACAAGTGTAAGTCTGGTTGCAAACTCCGCCGGCGGACAAACCCCGCTGACGTACACCTGGTCCACCGTTGGCTCTTCTTTAAATTGTAATGGATCCAGTTGCACGGTGAATTATGCCAGTGCGGTAACCTATAATGTGGGAGTATACGTAACCGATGCATTGGGAACTCAGAATCAGGCAACATCTTCCGTGGTGGTCAATGCGGTCTATGTTCCGCCACCCCTTATGGGTTGCACGGCTAATTGGGCTAAAGCTTCAGGAGTTGTAGGTTCATACAATAGTGCAACTGGTCTCTGTATTTTCAAAGCGTGTAGCAGTAACGCCGATTGCATTTCAAAAGTAGGGGCTGCTTCCTATCTGGATGGTCGCCAACCTCAAACACTGACCAATGGAATTAATTTTTGTAACGCCGCCGGCGCCCAATATTATTCTCAAGCCCGGGTCACGGTGAGACCAAACTGCGGATACTATTACAACCTGAACAATGCTATCGATAGCGCCGGTCATTTTGCCGGATCACAAGTGCCACTTTGCTATTTGTCCGCTGACACAGGAATACCCACAATCTCAGAGGTGTGGTGCATGAAGGCGCCTGCTTCCACTAACACCACTCCGTTTTCTGGGCAGCCGGCTTCAGGATCTATGAATACCCTTCCCTATGACTCTGATCCCCATGATAATTCTGATCCTCGTTACGCACCACCTCCACCTCCAGATAACGGCGGAAATTAATAATCCACCTTTGACAAATCCAAAAGTACCGGGAAGAATATTTTCTATGAAAAATCTTATTGTAGTATGGCTGTTTATATTCTTAGGAACTGTGGCCCGGGCGGAACATAAAAACGTTGTAAGTTATGAAATTGATATGGTGGACCCGTCAGATATCTCACGGGTTTTCAAAGTCAATTTCAATACCAAGACAAATCCGGATGCCGTGGATAGTTTTGAGAAAATCTTTTGGCCAAGAAAAGTAGATGATAACGGAAGGCCACTGACTGGGATTATAAATGGTCCCATTTACCGGGTGATCCCCGGCGTGGAACATCCTTGGAATTTTCAATTTATTCCGTCTGGATTCGTTTTTGCTGAAATGACGACGGAAGTATGCGACGGAAATCTCACTGAGACCGACAAAATGCCTTCTGAAACTTTAGATGCCCATCCTAACTTTTGCCCTTGGACCACGTCCGCAATGACCGTGGTTATAAAACAAAATGGTGTAGTGGTTTGGAGCAGAAAACCTACTCCCTAATTTTTTGAGACATTGTTTTGAAATTTTCATTAGCTTCAGATTCTGTGAGATCTTCCAATTTAGATTCTATTTGTTTGACTAGTGCTCGCAACTCTTGTGTGTACTGAGCTCTACCATTTTCAGAGATAGCCGTGGAAATCGCTTTCCGAAAGTTTTCAGGATTTGAAATACAAATTTTCCAATCAAAGATACTATTGGCAGCAGACATGGTGGCTGTAGGTCTATAAAAGTTATCTACGTTCTCACCAATTTTTTCTATGACAGCTTGTCGAAATTCGGGAACCCGTTTAAAAGGCTCGCTTTCAAGCATGGTCCAAATTTGAGCATGATTTCTTATGGATTTTTCTATTATTTCTTTAGGAATGGAAAGATGGCCAGGAACGTGGACCATCCAGTCGTGCCCGGTATCTAACGCCAACTTCCCCTGCGCCCAATTTTTAAGGTAGTCCTCCCCATTAGGAACACCGTCATACCACCTTGTTACAATTTTAAATTTTTCAGGAACGGTAGCGTTGTATGCTTGTACCAGATTGTTTAACTCCGCGGCCGTTTGGGGCCGCACGTAGGAATTCTTTGATTTTAAAGCGTAGCCAAAATTTGCCATAAATTTTTCAAAATGGGAGAGAGTTTCTTTTGTGGCAGCGTCAAGGTTTCTTTCCACCAACTCAACCTTTACACCGTTGATAGTTGTCGTGGCTATCGGCGGCCTTAATTCAGGATTTCGTGGAGGTTGACGAGGTTGTTGTTCCAGTGGAGTGAGAGGCTGCGCTGGCTTAACTTTAGGAGAGGGAGTGAATTTTTTAAATCCAGCTGTCATTCCACCACTCAAAACCCCGCTCATCAGAAATGAAGCTACTTCTTTGCAATACATTGCCGTCAATGATTTTTGATTAAAACATTTATTGGATTTTAAAAGGTTTAGAAGTATCTGATCCGCTGAAGTTTGGTTTTTAAGATTTTCCAAAGACCAGCGCTGATTCTCACTTCGTCGGTGAACAAAAACGTCAAGTCTCGAGTTTAGAAATTTTCTCAATTCAAAGCAGGGCATGTGCAATATATTTTCGTCATCGTCCTGAAGAGATTTTTCAGATGGAAGGAGTGCCAAATTATGCAGTCTGATGGATTGTTTTTTGTAAACCAAGTCCGTAGAGCATTCTTCTTCACTTTTACTTGCTCCATAAATAAGGAGGGGAAGTCCCACTATAGTTCCACCAATAATGGTGGATCCTGTAACTACCCCCGCTACAGTGCTCAAGCCAATGGAGATAATGTTCCCAGCGGTGAATTGGGCTTTAAATGCTCCCACTGCACATTCGGTCATTTGGAACCCGTCTTGATGGGAGCAAATTTTTTCCGCCGAACAAGAAATTATTTCTGACCGCTGACTCTCTATCAGACTTTTTTGAACCTCATCACAGTGATTGTCATTGTAGTAAGTTTGACATTGGACAGCCATGGCAGCGTCGGAAGCTTTCTTAATAGCAGTCGAGTCTGTGGAAATTTGAGAATTACTATTTTCCATATTGCAGGATTTGCATTCTGTTTTTTGTTTGCAATATTTTGTTAGATCTTGATGAAAGTCCGTAAGGCCCGCCGCATCAGCAGGGAGAGTAAATAATTGCGAAATAATAAAAAATTCAGCCCATAGGTTCACAAATAAATATTCGGAATTTTAGGGCGTTGTCTCAAATGTCTCGTCTTTGGTCCCAGGTCCTGGAACTTCGGGTTTCACAATTGGTTTAGTTTCAGCTTTTGACTGCGCTAGTAAGGCGTCAAGTCGGGTGCACTCATTGTACACATCAGTGCTAGCGTAAGTTACAACCGCTCCAGTCTCTACGCTTCTAGCTGAACAGCTTACGCCAGAAGGTCGATTAGCGCGGTAAGTGTCACAGGCGGCTTTAACTGACATTAATTCATTTTCACAGGTACCGAGGCGGTGCTTCACACAATAATTTAGAGACTTAGTGCTCTGCGCGTAAACGTTATTGTCATCGATAATCGCTTGCGTACATCGGCCATCTGACTCCACGTTTGGATTTGACGGACTGGATTTATTGCCGCAGCCTACTGCGG
>JBBQPV010000010.1:0-13296 GCA_038216925.1 Bdellovibrionia bacterium | reverse complement strand
CGTCTCCTCAGCATGGAGAAAAGTCTCATAGTCCTTTAGCCATTCCTTATTATCATTTTTCATGATTTCTCTCCTCTAACAATTTCTTTGAGCTGACGGACTGAGCGACTCAATATCTGCCGTGCGTTTAATGGAGATGTTTTTAATTTGCGAGCGATGTCCTCAAAAGTTTTGTCATCTACGTATCTCATTTGCAGCGCAATTTGCTGTTGGTTGGGCAACCGTTTTATAAATGGAACCACATCAGAAATATTTTGTTCTTCTAACTCATTTTGTGGAAGCCGATCAAAATCAAAATCCTGCACTTCATGCTTTTTATTTCTCTGACGTAATCCATCAATCATCACCGAGTGAGTCACAGAGAATATCCAAGGTAACACGGGAAGAGACTTATTATAGAGGCCCTTTGATTTATGAAGCTTCAAAAATACTTCCTGGAACAGGTCTTGGGACAATTGTTCTGAACGCACTCTTGATTTCAAGTAGCCGAATATTTTTCCCGAATGTCTTTTATAAAGCATATGAAAAGCCTCTTCGGAGCCTTCTTGGTATTTGGCCATCAATTCTTCGTCGGTTTTATCAGCCTGAAGCATTTGCTCCTCTTCTATGACTAATACGTATGTAGAGCAGAGTTTGTGACATTGAAATAAATTATACAAAATTCTATGATTTATCAATCACTTACGTGGCAGGAAAAAATCAGGTGTCACAAACGGGCGGTGGGATGCGTATTGATTCTTGAAAGAGGCCTAATTAAATGAACCCTGGGTTAGCCCTAATTTTTATTCTAATTCTGTGTGGTACTGCCGCCTCCGCTCATCCCGTGAGTTATGAGGGGGCCTTCGGAATTATGTCCTACAATTCACAAAGGACAAATGAAGCCCTTCTCACGTATTCATTGACCTCGCAATTTGCAGTTGCAACAACTTACCTTCGTGAAGCTCGTTCTGAGTTTTATATTCCCAGAGCAGACTTTCTGGTCAAACGTTGGAACAATACGGACTCACAAGGAAATATTTACTTCAGCGCAGGTACCGGGATTGAGAAATTTAACTCTCAAATCAGCGGCACACAACTGGGTGAGCTTGTTATTGATTGGGAAAGTCGTAAATACTATGGATACTTTGAGCATGTCTATTTAAGACGAAGTAACGCTTTAAATTTGGATTTACCCCTTCAAGATTACAATAATACTAAATTGAGATTGGGCCTCGCTCCATACTTAGCCGATTACAACGACTTGAACATTTTTATGATTGCCCAATTTGAAAAGCATAATGATGACAAACAAATCCAGGCCATGCCCTTTTTAAGATTTTTTATAAAAAATGTGTTGTGGGAAGTCGGCGCTGGTTTTGACGGAACTTTTGCTTTTAATTTAATGATTCACCTGTGAAAGGAAAATGTTTATGAAGACAATTTTACTGACCCTAGCTTGTTTACTCACCTTGCCGACTTCGTCGTTTGCCGATAGTAAAGAAATAACCGTTGGCGTGAAGGGTATGGTCTGTGCTTTTTGCGCGCAAGGAATAGAGAAAAAATTCAAGGCTCAAAAAGAAGTGGAAAGTGTTCAGGTCAGTCTTGAGAAGAAATTTGTGAAGCTCACTTTTAAAGACGGGCAAAAATTATCCAATGAAAAAATAACTGAAATTTTGAAACAGGCCGGCTATGAACCGCTTTAAAGAATCCCTCATAAATTATTTCACCCTTTTTGGCTCCATGAGTACTCTCATTTGTTGCGCTTTGCCGGCTTTACTAGTCAGTTTGGGCCTGGGCGCGGTGATGGCTGGTCTTGCATCAAATGTCCCTGGGTTGATTTGGATTTCTGAGAATAAGAGAGGTGTATTTATCTTTGCGGCGTTTATGTTAATGATAAATGGATTTTTAATTTGGAAAAATAAAAACGCCCCATGTCCAATTGACCCCAAACTTAGAGATGCTTGTATCAAAGCGCGAAGAGTTAGTCGTAATATCTTCTACGTGAGTCTTGGTGCTTTTACTCTGGGATTTTTATTTGCCTATGTAGCTCCAGCGCTAAGTATAAGGAATTAAGATGAGCCGAAGTGCTTGGGTAGTATTGATAGCAATTGGACTTTCACTTTCTACTCCAGCGTTGAATGCGCAAGAAGAACATCATCACTCCATGGGACCTTCTGAGTGTGGTGAAATGGAAGTGTGGGATTACTCCATGGCCATGTGCACGCCTTTAGCAATGAAAGATATGCCCATGAAAATGCTCATGCTTCATGGAAATAGTTTCTTTACTCAAACTGTGCAAGAGGGCGCTCGAGGGAGAAATGCCTTCACTGTGCCCAATATGTTTATGGCAGATATTGGATCTTCATTTGGTGATCATCACTACATTAGTTTAGATTTTATGGGAACTCTAGAAAGATGGACTTATCCCAATGGCGGATACCCGGAGCTTCTTCAAATTGGAGAGGAAAATGGTGATCACATTCCCTACTTGGATGCACAACATCCCCATTCCTCACCAATTATGGGGCTCACTTTAAGTGACACTATTTCTTTTGGCTCAGGAAAAGATCACGTAAAACTATTTTTCGCGCCTCGAGGTGAAACAACAGACGGACCAATCGCATTTATGCACAGACCAACAGGAATGGTAAATCCGGATGCACCTTTGGGTCATCACATCGGTCAAGATGTGGGTCACATCACAAGTACTGTTTTGGGAGCGTCACTGCGATTAAGTGATACCACATTTGAAATGTCCACTTTCAATGGTACAGAACCTGAGCCCACTAAAGTTGATTTACCGATTGGAAATCCTAATTCCTATGCGGCAAGACTCATCGAGCAATTTACTCCAAGTTTTTATGCCATGACCTCCGCCGCCTACATTAAAAATCCAGACGCTCACAATCCTGATCTTGATCATCTTTGGCGCTATTCAGCGTCTCTCTACAACGACCACAGTTATGAAAACGGATGGGCGATTCACAATGCCTTCATTTGGGGATTGATAAATTACTACGATAATACTTCGGCTTTAAATTCATTCAGTGAGGAATTTTGGCTTCATAAGAATGGCGCAAATATTTGGAGCCGAATTGACGTTCTCCAAAGAACTCCCGCGGAGTTAGTTATTACTTCCTCCTCACCAAATGATCCAAAGTGGGTTACGGCGGTAACGTTTGGCTACACCCATAAGATTGCGGCTTGGGAAAGTGCGGAAGTGGGACTTGGCACTTCAGTGACAAAAGACTTTCTTCCCAATGACTATCAATCTGCATACAGTGGAAATCCACTCACGGGGAAAATTTTTCTTCGAGTGAGTGGTATGAAGATGTGGGAGCTTTAGGTAATTACAATTTATGATGCATCAAAAGATGCAAATGATGACCTGAAAGATGCAAATGATGACCTGAAAGATGCTCACAAGCCCTGTAGGCATTCGTGCCGTCGGTCCGAATGTTGCTCTAATTGTTAGTGTCTAAACCTTAAAAAGGAGAACCCAAATGAGAATAGTTTTAAGTTTATTGTTAGTCACTGGATTCAGCGTTTTGTTAAAGGCAGACGATTCTGCAATGAGCGGCAAAATGAATGACCCCAAAGCAAAAATTCAAATGCATGAACATATGGCGGAAATGCATACAAAGGCTGCTGCATGTTTGAAGTCAGGGAAGACTGAAGCAGAATGCCATGAAGCCATGATGACAGAATGTAAGGCCATGAAGGGTGATATGGACTGTCCAATGATGGGAGATATGGCAAAAATGCATAAGCACATGCACGGAAAAATGAAAAAGGATTCGGCAGATACTGTACCAGCAGATGATCATTCTGCACACCATTGAGGAAGTATGGAATTATTAGATAAAACAGGATCAAGCACGGAAGTGCTTGATCCTGTATGTGGAATGACTGTTGATAAAAATGATTCTGAGATTTTAAATTTTCAGGGCCATGATTTTTATTTCTGTTCCGCCCACTGCGTAGAGAAATTTAAAAAAGACCCTGCGAAATATATTTTCCCAGAACCTAAGAGCGCTAAAGTAGCCACAGTTAAAAAAGATGCCGTTTACACCTGTCCTATGCATGCAGAAGTGCGGCAGGTTGGGCCAGGGAGTTGTCCTATTTGTGGAATGGCTCTTGAGCCACTTAACGTGAGCTTAGACCAAGAAGAAGATAATTCTGAATTTGTAGACATGCTGAGAAGATTTTGGGTAAGTACGGCCCTCAGTATTCCACTTCTTTTCATCACCATGGGCGGGCGAAATTTAATTACGTCAATGTCAGTCTTAAAATTCATGCCCTATCTGGAATTCCTTCTGGCCACCCCAGTAGTCCTTTGGGGTGGTTGGCCGTTTTTCCAAAGATTTTGGCAATCGATAAAAAATAAAAGTCCAAATATGTTCACACTCATCGGTCTCGGTACCGGCGTTGCGTACGGATATAGTATAGTGGCTTTATTCTTTCCAAAAATATTTCCGACGTCGTTTGTTGACTCTATGACTGGGGAAGTCGGGCTTTATTTCGAAGCTGCAAGTGTGATTGTTGCTCTTATACTACTAGGACAGGTTCTTGAATTAAAAGCACGTAGCCAAACAAGCAGTGCCATTAAATCCCTTTTAGGTCTTTCCCCTAAGACGGCAAGAAAAATTAATTCAGACGGTTCAGAAGTAGACGTGCCCTTAGAAACGATAGTCGTCGGGGACATGCTCAGAGTAAGGCCCGGAGAGAAGATCCCTGTAGATGGTTTAGTGTTATCCGGGCAATCTAGTATCGACGAATCTATGATAAGCGGAGAACCGGCCCCCGTTGAAAAGCAAACAGGTGACAAAGTTATTGGCGCAACAATAAATACTACTGGTACTTTCTCCATGCGCGCAGAAAAAGTGGGCAAAGATACTTTGTTGTCTCAAATTGTCCAAATGGTTTCTGATGCTCAAAGGTCACGGGCGCCCATTCAGAGACTGGTAGATCAAGTATCGGCATACTTTGTTCCCGCTGTTGTTTTATGCTCGGTCATCACTGCCGTAGTTTGGGCCATTTGGGGTCCTGATCCAAAGTTAGCTCATGCCATTGTAAATGCGGTCGCGGTCCTCATTATAGCCTGTCCTTGTGCACTAGGCTTAGCTACACCAATGTCAATTATGGTGGCGACGGGGCGCGGAGCCTCCATGGGAATATTATTTAAAAACGCGGAAGCCATTGAGCTGTTGAGAAAAGTGGACACACTTGTTGTTGATAAGACGGGGACCTTGACGCTTGGTAAACCAAAGCTTGTGACTGTGAAAAGCATTGGAGCTATAGCTGAGACGGAACTTTTAAGTCTCGCCGCCAGTCTTGAAAAAGTGAGTGAGCATCCACTTGCCGCTGCCATTGTTAATGGTGCCAGGGAAAAAAATATAGTTCTAAAAAATGTTGAAAATTTTAAGTCTGTTACTGGAAAAGGTGCGGAAGCTAAAATAGAGGCGCAGGCTATCGCAATCGGAAATAAATCCCTGATGAAAGATTTGTCCATCGATGTTTCTAGAACGGAAGCTGAGACTGATACTTTAAGAGAAGAGGGTCAGACTGTGATGTTTGTCGCAGTCAATGGACTGCTTGCTGGATATCTCGGAGTGGCGGATCCTATAAAAGAAAGCGCCATCCCGGCCGTCAGAGCCCTTCAAAAACTTTCCATAAAAGTTACTATGATTACCGGTGACAATCAAAAAACAGCACAGGCTGTGGCAAAGAAGATTGGTGTTGATCAAGTTTACGCTGATGTACTGCCGCAACAAAAAGCTGACTTAGTAAAATCATTTCAGAAAGAGGGTCGGTTTGTAGCCATGGCAGGGGACGGAATCAATGATGCTCCGGCTTTGGCGCAAGCTCAAGTGGGGATTGCCATGGGAACCGGGACTGATGTGGCAATGAATACAGCGGGAGTAACACTAGTGAAAGGCGATCTTAACGGAATATTAAAGGCGAGACTGTTAAGCGAGATGACTTTGAATAATATTAAGCAAAATCTTTTCTTTGCGTTTATCTATAATACTCTGGGCATCCCCATCGCCGCAGGTTTGCTCTATCCGTTTTTTGGAATTTTATTAAGCCCCATGATAGCTGCTGGGGCAATGAGTTTGAGTTCTGTGTCTGTTATAACAAATTCATTAAGATTAAAAACGAATAAATTCTAATACCAAATTTTACTTCTGAGTATCAAGGGCGGCTTTCAGTCCCTTTGCTAAATCTATAGTTGAGCAGATACCCCAGAAATGAAGAAAAACAAGTCGAGGATCTTCTGTTGTCATATGATTATGAATTGCCACAATATTAATATTATTTTTTCTAAGAGTTTTAAGAACGTTTTGTAATTCGCTTTCAAGCATTGCAAAGTCACCATCTACGACGGCTTTACGATCGCTACCTACAAATGCAGCCCATGTATTAACACCCATTCCATTGCCGACGGATTGTCCGCTCATTTTTGTAGTACGTCCAATGGTCAACTTGTACACGCCGCTATTTAGCTCGCCAGAGGTTCCCATTACTTCGTCGATTTTTTTCGGATCAAGTTTCGTTTTAGCTGGATCGAGTGCGGCTGATTGAAATTTATTTGTTGTAGTAGATTTGAGAGTGTCAAACACAGCACCCACCGCTGAGGCGAGTTTCTCTTCATCTCCCATTCCACTGATATGCATAAACATTATCTTGGGTGTATCACCAAAAAAGTGATTGTGAAGAGCTGTCACCTCGAGACTATTATTTAGTGCTACACTCATCACGTCATTGACTTGGCCTTCAGTCATAACAATATCGCCCATGACCATGACGTGATTGCCCATTTTTACGAATGATGTCCAAGCGGTTAACCCCATGGCGGGAGTAATTTTAACTCCGTTTGAGACTACATTAAGGTCGCTTCTGGGGTAAGTGACCTTAAACACACCCTCTTTTTCGTTCAACTTTCCCTTAAGATGAGTCAACTCTTCTATCCGAGCGGTGTTGAGATTTGAAGCCATTACGGCCACAGAAACTATCGACAGAATAAAAAATAAGAAGCTATACACAATGTTCTCCAATATTTATTTTTACCTCCAAACGGTAATTCATAGATGAATAATTTGCCAACAATTTCTACTTCGGAACTAAGCAGAAAGCTTTGATTTCAGATGGACAATAATGGAATCAATCATTTCAGAGGCCTTGAACGGTTTATTAAAAATTTGGGCAATACCTAAGGCGATAGTCTCTTCTTTTGTAATATCATTATAACCTGAATAGAGAAAAAAAAGTGGCTTATGACCTGGGATTTTCAGTATCTCCGCAGCAAGGAAGGGACCATCCCCATTGGGCATCCTTACATCGGAAATGATAAAATCATATTTATTCTTCTTAACTTTTTCGAGGGCCCCGGTTCCACAATCAGCTGTATCTACGGTGCCACCAGCCATTGAAAAATCATCGGCGACAAGGTCTCTTAACTCGGGGTCATCATCTACAATAAGAATTCGAAAACCTGTTAGCTTTTTCATGCAGTCTTCCGTTTTTCATTTTCAGCAACTGGAAGTTCAACTATAAAACACGTATTTTTACATTTTGGATCATAATACAATTTGCCTCTAAAACTCTCCACAATGCCTTTAGAAATGCTGAGTCCTAGTCCAGTGCCCTTTCCAAATTCTTTGGTGGTAAAAAAAGGTTGCATGAGCTTTTCTTGTACGCTTTTGTCCAGGCCGTTGCCGCTATCGGTAAAAATCAACTTGACCGCGGAATGACTTCTCTGAAGTTCAAATTTCACCCACTTTTCAGGAAGATTTGAAACAGCATCGAACGCATTATTCAATAAATTCAAAATCACTTGTGAAATTTGAGTGGGAACACATGACACGAAGCAGTCCTGGGGTATATCTATATTTATCTGGATACCGTTATTTTTGAATTTCTCAGAACATAATGCCACTGTGTCAGAGATCATTTGCTGTAGAGAGGCATCTACCCAAGGATCATTTGTTGAGTCTCTGGAAAAAATACGAAGTCCTCGGACTATTTGCGCAATCCGCAATGCCGTGGAGTCTATCTTTTTTACCTTAGACTTTATTTTTTCCGTCTGTAGGGGGGATTCGTCTAGCAGTTCACTTACTTGATTAGCCGCAGAGGTGATTATGGCTAGAGGGGTGTTAATTTCATGAGCAATACCGCCGGCCATTTCTCCTAAGGCAGTCATTTTGCCTGATGTGACAAGCCTTATTTTTTGCTCTTCAATTAGTTTCTCGCTGGTTTTTTTATCGGTATTGTCTTCAGAAATACCTAATATAAATCGTACCTTTCCGTGAATGTCGAAAATGGGAACCTTTTTAGTATGTAGAAATCTTGTCCCATTATTTTTGGTTAGGATTGGTTCTTCCGGAATGTCTACTACGTTTCCACTGTTAATGGTTTCTAAATCTTTTAGGCGGAAGAATTCCGCCTGTTCCTTGGGAAAAAAATCGTTATCATTTTTACCAAGTGCATCTTCTGAGCTGATACCCCACGTATCAGCAGCACACTTATTCCACAGCGAAATACGAAATTCATTTTGGGCATCTTTGCAAAACAAAGCCACAGGGAGTGCATCAAGGACAGTTTTCAAGAATAATTTCTGCTCCTCTACTTTGTCCTGCACTAATTTCTTTTCTGTAATGTCAAGAGTCTGACTTATATAGTGCATGGGAATGCCGTTTTCGTCTCGAATTAAGGAAACAGAGAGATGGGTCCAGATGATTTTTCCAGTTTTATGAATATATCTCTTCTCGAGATGAATGTTTTTAGCAAGGCCCCGTGTAAGGTCTTCTCCAACTCTTCTACTTTTTTCTCGATCTTCAGGGTGAGTCAATTCATGAAATTTCAACTTGTAGAGCTCTTCTCGGGAATACCCCATAATATCGCAGAGGTTTTTATTGGCTTGGATCCATGTCCCGTCCATTCCAACTACCGCGATGCCTACGGGAGCCAATTCGAAAATAGTTCGTAGTTTTGATTCATTTTTTTCAATGGCAATTGAAGCCTGCTTTTGAGCGGCAATTTCGATTCTCTCGCTTTCGATCTTTTTTTGATCCGTCAGATCTCTTGTAACTTTAGCAAATCCTGTGGTTTTACCGCTCGTATCTTTAATTTGACTGATTAAAACACTCGCCCAAAATTTAGTACCATCCTTCCGAACTCTCCAACCTTCTTCTTCGAATTTACCTTTTGATAGTACGGTTTTAAGTATCTGTGAGGGTTTTCCATTTTGTTTTTCTTCTTCCGGATAAAATATGGAAAAGTGCTTTCCTAAGATTTCCGATTCTTTATACCCTTTGATATTTTGTCCGCCATCATTCCAACTGGCAACGTGTCCATTCAGATCAAGCATGAAGATTGCGTATTCTTTTACACTTGAGACAAGGTTTTGAAATAGGAGCTCTGAATCAATCTTTCGGGGGTCCACACATACCTTTCGGAGTGAGGGACTAATAGATTTTGGCTATAACTGGCTAGTTTTAGTTTAAAAGGTCGAGCTCCAGCACGAATTTCTTCATTTTGTCCCAATAATATTTTCGCCAGCCGGCTTCAATACCAGGAATAAGTTCTTTTGGAACTCCCCGGTGAGTGAGTGTGAGTTCTGTTCCGCCGTCAGATGTTGGGTTCAAGACAAAGGCTGCCATGGAAAAGATTCCCGGCGGAAAGCTGTGGCCTCGCCAGGCCTGCACAATTCTTTTTCCGGGGACAAGATCAACAATTACGCCTGTGACCTGCCCAGAATACACGGAAAATTTGCCTCCTGTCTTTTTACTGATGACCGCCCTCTTACCAGTGAAGGCCTGGTGCTTTTTTGAATCTGTAAGCAGAGAATAGATTTCTTTGGGTGGAGCTTTGAATTTTACTTTCTGTTTAATCGTCTTACACATAGGCGATAGTATATCGGCTAGGATTTAATTTTTTCCACTAGATTTCCGTTCAAACCAGTTTTAGTGTCAGAGCGTGATTTTACGATTACATCATGGTCAAGTCAGTATTCCAAAAGGCGCTGAAGATACAGCGCGGGCATTTTACTGCGGTATTTTGGGCTTAAGGGAAATTCCAAAACCTGATTCTCTCAAAGGGCGCGGAGGTTTTTGGCTTGAACTTGGGAACATACAAATTCACTTTGGCGTTGAAGATAATGTGGATCGTGCAGCTACGAAAGCCCACCTTGCCTATGAAGTGTCTGATTTAAAAAGTTGGGAAGACAAATTACAAACAAATGGTATTAAAATCATCGATTGTATTCCAATACCCGGTTTTGACAGATTTGAATTTCGAGACCCCTTTAGCAACCGAGTTGAATTTCTAGAAAAGCAGAAATAAAATTAGCCGTACCATCGTCTCCATTGATCTCGAATGCGGCGGTACTTAATGTTAGCCTCCACCTTTTGCCAGGCGAGGTAAAATATTTCCGCAGATTTTGCTTTCTCAAAATCCAAATCCATGGGAAGAATCGGGCGGCCATGGGAGCCGCTCTGACCCTTCTTATCAGCTGGTACCGGGCCCAAATATTTTTTCCCTGAACGATGATTTGCATACCGCCTAGAGCGCGTGTATCCCATTTGTAAAAACTTTCTTGCCACATCCATTCCAGCAAAATCTGATTGGCGGGAGAATTCGTTAAATTTTTTAAGAAGTGCACGGGATGAGACTTCAGCTAGCGCCACTGTCTTGAATCTCCAAAGTGGAAGTAATTCAGACTTGTAAGGTTCTACTAAAAGAACACCCTGTTCGCCAACGCCAACTCTATAAAGTTCCGGATTTTTTCTAAAATCTGTCCCAGAAAAATTCTGAGAATAATCAAAGGGACTCATTTCTTTATAAATTTGCAAGTTTCTGGCCAGGGAACCTGAGAATGTAAGGGATTTGTTCCAACTTTGTCAGATTCTCAGTGGCATCTTGCCTCATATTTGAGACTATGTGTGGCGAGGTGATCTATGAATGCAACGAACATTTTTTTGCCGTCCGTTTTTATGGCAGCTCTAACTTACATTGTGTTGGTTTATATGTTTAGGGGGAGATTGGCGGGAATCAAAAAGCATCAAGCCAGAATTCAAACACTGGCTGATCCAGTAAAAGAAGCGCAGATTTTTACTGATTCTGCAAATTCCGCCGACAATTTTGAAAACCTATTTGAAATGCCCGTACTGCTTTATGTCGCAAGTGTAATTATTTATGTCTTATCAAAAGTCGACGCTCTTTACCTGGGATTGACATGGCTTTATGTCATTTTGCGCTACGCACACAGTTACATCCACTGTACAAACAACAGAGTGAAATATCGATTCCGCATATTCGCAGGGTCTGTAATAGTCCTCTTTATTATTTGGATGCGCTTGGCAGCACAAATAATTCTGTAAAAATCCCGCTTACTTTTGTCAAAAGCAACTGCATGACGCAGATCTCAACCAAAATTAACCGGGCTACCTTTTGGTTACTTTTTCGTGAATCGCTTAACCACGCCGTCCAGGAAATAAGTCCAACCTTCTTCGTGCCCCTTTGCGGCCTCGGTGTTGGGAAGGTCGGAGTGGATAAGAGTCATGAGCGTATCTTGTCCCTTCTTTTTGAAATTCACTGTTACTTTTGATTCTTGACCATCGGTGTAAGGAGACATCCAGGTGTGTTGGACTTGAGAGCCACGTTTTATTTTGGTGAATCGTCCGTAGTGAGGGGTTCCACTGATGTACCAGTAAAAGAAACCATTCACTTTGGGATTAAAAATTAACTTGTCGCCCTCATACCAGGGATTACCAGGAGTCTTTGGATTTAGCCAATTAGCAAATACCTTAGCGGGGGCCGCAGGGATTACTCTTTGTAATTTAATTGTTAACTTCTTCTTAGATTTACTCATTTTTTCTTCTCCTTCTTTTTTTTCTTAAAATATTCTTCAAATTGATCCAAATGTTTATTCCAAAACCGTTCATAAACGTGGGTCCACTCTGCAACTTCTTGGAGAGGTTCCGCCCTCAAGGAGATAATAACCTCCCTGCCTTGTTTTTTTCGCTCAATAAGTCCCGCTCTTTCTAGAAGCTTCAGATGTTTTGTAACGGCGTTTAGGGCCGTGTCGAAAGGCTCCGCAATATCCAAGAACCGAGCAGGTCCATTTGACAGCTGCTCAATTATCGCCCGCCTGGTTGGGTGAGAAATTGCGGTCAAAACTTCAGTCAACTGATTCATTTTTATATTACACCATAAGGTGTAATGATTTGCAAGATAAAAATAACCAGTCTTAGATTGATTTATATAATTCAAATACGTTACATCTGAGCTAATGAAAAAATTCGAATCTTTTTCAAAATGGGCTGCAGATCAGCATAGTTATCAAAAAAACACTATCAGGGCTCTCAGAAAAATCGTTAAAAAAACGGCCCCCAGTCTCACTGAGACCGTGAAGTGGGGCAATGGTTGTTGGGTGGGTGATGAATGGCCAGTGATTTTTCTCCATGCTAAAGATGATCATCTGCAGTTTGGATTTTTCGGTGGCACCGGACTCACAGACCCAAAGGCACTTTTACAGGGGAGCGGGAAACACGTGAAACATATTAAGGTTTATAAACTCGGTGATATTAATGAGGCGGAATTTGCGCGGTTGATCCGTCAAGCCACGCGACATGAGCGAGAGTAAAGAGTATTTTTAAATGTAATTGTGAAACTTGCACCCTTACCGACGCCTTCGCTGTGCACTGCTAGACTTCCGCCCATTTCTGTTAGTGAATTTGCACAAGAATGAAGACCAAAACCGTGGCCGGTCTTTTTTGTTGTAAATCCGTGATTGAAAATTTTATTGATATTATCTGGGCTAATTCCACTGCCGGTGTCTGTTATTCGGATAAACTGACTGCCGGCGCTGTCACTGCCTATATCTATAGTTAATATCTTCTTACCAGCTCCTGTTGCCGCCATGGCCTCCTGTGCATTCTTTATGAGGTTAAAAATCACATGAGACAGTTTTGCTTTTTGAATGTGTACGATTCTCACATCGGAAATATTTTTTTCTACGGTGATGCCGTGCCGGTTTAAACTATTTATCTGCATAAGTAGTACATTTTCTATTACGTCTGTGAGAAGAACTTCTTCCTTAAACCCTAAGCCGCCAGCAAAACTTTGTTGTAGACTGATAACGTCTTTCACAAGCTGGATATTTTGTTGTAGAGCAACCGGTAAATTTCAGGATTGTTGTCGCTTGGACTTAGCTTGATTTGCTAAGTTCCTTACTCTTATCTGAACTTTTTTCCTTTTTCAAGTTATTTAATTTGACACAATCAATCGGATTCCAATCTCTTGTTTTTCCCGACC